>WLIL01000130.1 GCA_009702245.1 Actinomycetota bacterium | reverse complement strand
TGAAGGCTCATTATGACTCTTTTGGCAATTCATCCGAGGCGGCACGTGTGCTTGGAATCCACCCCAATACATTTAGATACCGACTCAAGAGAACCATTGACCTTCTGGGATTGAATTTGTCTGATCCTGAAAGCCGACTTATGCTCGAGCTGCAATTGCACCATGAACTTTCAGTTCGACCATTGCAAAAATCCTAGCCTTTATATAGCCCCTGAATTTTCTCGAGTTTTACGACTCTAGGTGAAGAAAATTAGTGAGAGATCTGTGCATCCACCGGTGAGAAAGCGTATTTTCCATCAGGGTTCCAATCAACCGAATATCCTTCAGCGAAGTAAGAATGAAAGAGATTTCGGACTCTCTCGCGTTCCTGAAGCGCTTGATCAAAATTTGCCGAACGCAACGACTCAAAATCTGACTGAATAGTAACTTCAGCTACGGTTCCGACAAGGATCTTTGACTTACCACGAAGCGCCAGAAGAGTTCGTTCTGAATTTAGATCCCACGAAACTTCAAATCTGTCTGTGCGATCGCCAGCGTTGACGTTATCGGTCATAATCTTGTAGAAGTCTGGAAGAAAAGACTTCACAGTTGCCCCGAGTTTTCTTAAGTTGAAGTTTGCATTTCTTGCGATGAGTGGATCGTAGGTCCATCTGATTTCATTGACGTTATTCTCGAGACAAATAGCCCGTTGATACATCTTAAGAGCGAAACCTACTCCGATCGATCTACTATTTTTAGTTGTTGCAGTCATGTGTGAATGCATGTGCAAGCCATCGTCCCAACCTAAATAGCCAATTGAAAAACCTACAGCCTCTTCACCTTTGAACGCAGCAAGAATCACGTTCCCCGCATGCGCCATTCCTTGAACAAGAGTCTGCTGCGGTACCTGTTCTATCCCCCAAACACTCTCAATTATCGATCCCAGTGAGCTCATGTCCGAGCCATCTAACTCAACAATCTGCACGCCAGCTTTGAGCGCAGCTTCCTCTGCGGCGGAACGAGCGGCTGCAGTGCTCGTTAGCCCAACCATCCTTAGGTCACTTTCCTTGTGAGCCGTTGTCCAAATTTCGAACCCTGAAATATGCCATCTTGCACAGTGACGGAACCATTGACCATGACCCACGGAATTCCCTGTGGTGTTTGTACTGGATCGTCAAAGGTTGCCAGATCTTGAATCTTTTCAGGATCGAAGCAGACTAAATCTGCTTGCTTACCAACTGCGATAACTCCTCGATCAGTAAGTCCGAATGTGCTCGCTGGGAGCGATGTCATTCTACGCGCTGCTTCCTCCAAACCGAACACACCAAGTTCGCGAGAATATCGCGCAAGAATGCGAGGAAATGTTCCGTACGTTCTAGGATGTGGTCTTCCACCTGTACCCGGAGGTAGGCCATCTGAACCGATCATTGTGTAAGGGTTTTGGAGGGCTGTGACAACATCTTCTTCGCTCATCTGATGAACGATCATGCTTGCGCGCAATTCCTCCGCAAGAAGCACCTTCACCAGCGCATCTAAAGGGGCAATGCCCAGTCTTTTCCCAATCGCTTCCAAAGATTCAGATTCATAATTGTGGCTTCCCGTGCTGGACACAACAATTCCATTCCACCCAGCTCCCACAATCATATTCTCCCAATCGCCCGTCGATTGTTGGATTTCTTCGCTCAAATCTTTGAGTGCTTTCTTGTCCTTCAGTCGCTCGATGACACGATCGTTTCCACCTTCTTGGAACCAAGGCGGCAGGCAGGCTGTTAACATCGTACTTCCAGCGGTATAGGGATAAATATCCTGCGTCACAATGACTCCACGTGATCTGGCAGCTTCAATCTTCTCAAGGGCTTCGTTCATGCGCCCCCAGTTTGGTCTTCCGGCGGCTTTAAGATGAGAAATTTGCACACGACGCCCAGTCTCTTCGCCGACCCTAAGGGCTTCGGCGATACTCTGAAATAGCTGTACGCCTTCACCACGCATATGTGTTGTGTAAATCGCATTGTCTGGAAGATTTCGAACAAGAGCAGAAATCTCTTCATGTTGGGCGAATACTCCGGGAGGATAGATTAGCCCGGTTGACATTCCAAATACCCCAGCGTCTAATGCTTCATCCATGAATCGCAACATGAGTTTTATTTCTTCAGCGCGAGGAGCTCGATTCTCCATTGCCATCACTGCGATTCGAAGGGAATGATGGCCAATTAGTGGTGCAATATTGGTGACATACCCGGCGGAATCCGCTGCAGAGAGGAATTCGCCAAAAGTTTCCCACCTCCAGTCTAATTCAGGAAATATTCTTAGAGAGTATTTTTCAAATACTTCTGCTGATCCAGAGGACCTTGGTGCCAAACTAAACCCACAATTACCTATGACCTCCGTTGTGACACCTTGAAGGATCTTCGAAGTGTCTGCGTCGGACAAAAAAGGAGCATTGTCTGCATGTGAGTGAACATCAATAAACCCAGGGGCCAGAACAAGGCCCCTCAAGTCTGTGAGGACATCATGACTGGGGAGCCCTTCACCTTCACGAATGACCTTATCTATCTTTGCGTCAGTGACGAGAATCGAACCCTTAAATTTTTTTCCGCCACTTCCGTCAATGATGATCGCGTTCGTTAGAAGAGTTCTAGTCATTGATCTGCACACTCCATGACCGAGGCGTAGTCACTTTCCGGCTCCCAAAGTACTTGGCTTAACTACTGGTGGCTCTCCCTGGTCCTTTGGCCACCAATGTTTGAGTATCGCTAAGCCTACAAGTCCGTTAATAACATCTCCCTCGGCCTCAGGAAGAAATGTCTTGTCTTCACATTCGTTGTTAAACACTGAATATACAAATCCTCCACCACCATTAAATCTGACGATTCCCGCGTCAACACGTGTCCCCATGAAGAATCCCGTTTTACAGGAGACTCGAATCTTGGGAACTTGGTTCAATTCTCGCCAGAAAGGCTCCACCTGCATATAGCGGGGAAATTGATTCAAATATTGCTGTTGCTCAAGTATGGATTCGATTTCCTCTGAAATAGCTGGGCTGAGAAGCTCCCCTTTAGCAATTCGGTAATTTAATTCACACATTTCCACCGCGCTAGATTCACCCAAGCGTCGTATGTCTGATCCAATCGCTTCGAAATCGATGCGATTGTGTAATCTGATCGATGGAAATCCCAAGCTTTCCATCAAACTGTTGACCGGATCAACTCCACCTACCACGTCAAGAATTAGATTCGTTGCGGTGTTATCGCTTAAGACGATCATTAAGGTAGCAACGTCCTTGATCGTCGGCCTTAGGCCCGATTCGAAGACTTTCAATATCCCAGAGCCGCCGAGATGTTGGCGTACGTCAATATCGATGCGCTCTGATAAGTCCACTTTATTCATCATTACTTGGCTATATAGAGCGACCAAGATGGGAAGTTTAATAACGCTTGCAGTAGGAAAGAGCTCTTTTGAATTAAAGGAAACCTTCTCCTCGCCATTTAGATTCCACGCTTCGACTCCTAGAACCCCAGAGCATCTCTCAGCGATTCTTGCCACCTCAGAATCCAGTACCGTGAGCAATTCGTCACTCCCTCATCTCGCTTGCATTGGCCATTAAAAAGTAGTTCCCCCAGATCCATCGATCTATAGATGGGGTCCTGCTTGGCTCGTCCAACGAAAACTGTGGACGAGCCAAGCAGGTTTCAGTACTTAGAGTCCTGCAACCATCTTGGTTGCCTGAAGGAACCCACCTTCAGCAAGCCATTGATTAGCAGCAACCAACGGCGGCATTGCCTTGACATCTGCACTTCCGGGCAGGTGATAGACATCAACCGAGGCCTTATCTAAGGTCAACTGAGGAAATGGAGTCACCTTGTCGGTTGGCTTTGCACCCTTAACTAGTGCCTGAGCAGCCGCGACTGCATATTGTCCCCAATATGAGATGAAGATGTCCCCTTCAGCAACCCAACGAGGATCTTCACGCAAAGCCTTGATTCCACTCTCGTCTCCTCCAAGACCGCCAATGAGAGTCTTATCAATCGCTCCTCGACCAGCATCCTCTAGGGCACGCAAAGCACCATTCGTTGAGTCATTGTTGACCGTATAGAGAATGATGTTATTTCCCTTGGGAATGCTTGGCAATATATTTTTAATTGCTTCGAAGCTTGGTTGGAGCTGCGATGCACCTTCGAATTGAATGGCATTCTTGCCAATCTTTGTTGTCTTTGCAGTGATGGTAGTGGCATCAATGGCTTCCATGCCGAGCATCGGAGCAATGGTGGAATAGAAGTAACGAACACAATCATTTACTTGTTCGCCAGCTGAAGCGTTCTGCCCCAAAAGAATTGTAGTATTTGAGGCATTCCATCCACGCTCACTAGCAATCTTACCAACGATTGCTGCAGTATCTTCGCCGAGTTTCCTATTGTCGATATTGAGGAAAGTGCACTCCGCAACGTCAAGGTTAAGCGCTACGCATGGAATTCCACTGTCCTTAAGAAGTTGTCCCACGCCTGACGTGGCGGTTGATACGGGATAGATAACAATCG
>WLIL01000013.1 GCA_009702245.1 Actinomycetota bacterium | reverse complement strand
GGATCGTAGCCTTCATTGCCATTCTCTTTGGATATAGTCAGTTAGAAGCGGGTTTCTCCAGTTATTCGATATATGTTGCAGAGCTCTCTCCGGGAAGCTTGGCTTGGGCATACGCGGCAAATACGTTCGTCATTGCCTTGATGCAGATGCGGTTCGTGAAGTGGGTACGCAATTGGCGCCGTTCGCGAGCACTAATGCTGGCGACTTCACTCTGGGCACTCTCTTGGGTTGTTGTTGGAAGCGCTAAATGGTGGCCCACGGTCCTTGTGCTCATTTTCGCTCAACTGATATTTGCCGTGGGGGAGATGATCTGGTCACCGGTAGCGCCGGCATTAGTCAATGATTTGGCACCCGATGAAATGCGCGGAAGATATAACGCACTCTTCTCTGGTGCCTGGCAGAGCGCCTTAATTCTTGGCCCTGGAGTGGCCGGTCTCCTTATCGGCACAGGGCAGGGCTTTTCCTGGGTAGTTGTCGTGGTCGTGGGCTCTCTCTTTGCGTCTTTCTTGGCATTCAGGCTCCACTCAATCCTGACTCCGGACCAAGAGCGTGGCAGGATGACCGAATGATCTCAGCTCGCGAAATTGAAGAGGCCATCAACGCCACCGGCTACCACCCGACTTTGGTGGCGGAAGCCGTCTCTGACGCACTTGGTTCAGATACGCCACTCACGCACTTTGTGGCACAGGAGACCACCTTTGATTCCCATGAGGTGCGTCGTCATGTCACGGTCGCAATCGTTACACATGCGAATTTGATCGTAGTTCATGTAGATGACGAAGAAGTTGATGGCAAAACAGTTGTTACTGCGACAAGTGAAAGTGTTGCACGTAACCAGATCCGTTCACTGATGATCACCCGATCAGCGGATCCCAGTGGAAAACTTTCAGAGGTGTTAGTCGGAATTGGTTGGGGTGGAATTTCTCGCATAGAGCTGGAGAGCAATGATTGCGGAAATGTAGATTGCGACGGAGACCACGGATATTCTGGAGTGATCACGGCTGAAGACATCCAATTGCGTGCATCTCGACTTGCTGAAGGCGAAGAGAGCGTTCGTGCATTGCTTGCTTTTGCTCGGTCCATTCAGGTGACGCAATAATTGTGAGTGGTTCACTCGCTGACCTCACGCCCAGCATCTTTGCCTCTCTTGGGCTTGAAAGTACCAACCCACTCGAGGTCGAGAGTTCTCTCGGTGGGCGCGAGTGTTTTCTGCTGATTGATGGATTGGGCTCAAGGCAACTTCGTGATTATCCTGAGGAGACTCCGCACCTTTCGCAATTAGTGCAAGAGCCTGCAGAACTGCGAGTTGGATTTCCTTCGACCACGGTGACCAGCCTTACATCAATTGGTACTGGGTTGTTGCCTGGGTTGCACGCGATGCTCGGGTATACCGTACGAGTGCCAGATAGCGGTGATCCTGGACGTTTGCTTAATCCATTGAAGTGGGATGACAGAGTCGATCCACTCTTCTGGCAACCTGAATCGACGCTCTTTGAGAGAGCGGTAGCTGCAGGGATATCGGTTCATCATGTTGCTTCAAAGCGTTATGCGGGGAGTGGCTTCACTGAAGCGAGTTTGCGTGGAGGTACATATCTTGCGGCAGACACTCACGAAGAGTTGGTGCGCGAAAGTGCTAAGTCGCTAGCACGCTCTCGAAGTTTTTCTTACGTGTACCTCAATGATCTCGATGCTGCTGGACATGCTCATGGTGTTGGATCGCAACAATGGCGAGATGCCCTGGTCTCGATCGATCGTCTAGTGGGCCACCTCTGCAAGGCGCTACCCAAGGGCGCTCGACTCTGGGTGACCGCCGATCATGGCATGACGAATGTGGGAGAGAAGATTGTCATCGATAATGAACTCGCCCTTGATCTGACTTTGATCGGGGGAGAGCCCCGTGCCAGACATATCTATGTGCGAGAGGGCAGCGCCTCGGACGTAGCTCTCAGATGGCGAGCAATTCTCGGAAGTAGAGCAGATGTCTTCACCAAGGATGAGGCAGTGGGTGCGGGCCTCTTTGGCAGCGAAGTGAACGAAAGATCCTTGCGGCGGCTCGGGGATGTCATCGCTATTCCACGAGACCACGGGATCCTTATTGACGAAAGTCGAGTGCGCTTCGAAGGAGCGATGGTGGGACATCATGGAGCGCTTACTGATGAAGAAGTCTATGTGCCACTGATTTCTGTAACACTTTCTTAAACTACGTTACTTAAACTACGTCAATAAATAGCGAGACGTATTTATTCGAAAGGATCGGCATCTTTCTTAGTGCCGAACATGATTTCATCCCACGCAGGAACGTGTGTGCGCCCACGACCGCTCTCTTTGCGAGGCTCTGGTCGTACCTCTTTTTCGAGCTCAAGTTCCTCCATCGCTGGTTCTGCATCACGCACAGCAGTGAGACGAGCAATTTCAATCACTGCGCGCTCAGGAAGCGGTTCTTTTGCGACGGGAAGCTGGGGTGCAATCTCTTCAAGGCGAGTCGCAATTTTCTCCGCCGATGAGCGCTCGTCGCCGGTGAGCCAACGGGCACTCTCATCTTCTGAAGTAAGTGTGCGGCGGACGTTATCGAGGACCCAGTGTGCGTGTTGCACGCCGTCATTGGAAGGATAGGTAAGCACGATGGTCCACTTCCCGTCGTCGCGCCTCCAGGAATCCCACTCCATGTCATCTTTGGCGACGCCCCGAGTGGTGAGTCGGGTAGCTACGACACTGCCGAGTTCGGCGCCTTCACTTGATCCTCGGCGAATCACAGTTCCAAGGGCTTGCTGCGCAATATGAAAACGCTCGCGCAGTATTGGGCCGGCATAGCGATCGATTTTCTCTTCTGAGAGACCAGAACGCTCTGCAATTTCTGCGATAGAGGCGCCGCCACGTACGAGGGTTTGTATTTCGCGTGGAGTGGGGAGTTCGGTCAAGGTAGCAAGTCGCAGGTGGGCGGCTGGCTTGGAAGCTGGGGTGGTGTCCGGAGCCGCACTACTTGGCGTACTCACACTATTTCCTAGAGCGGATCGCAAAGTAGTGTCGATGGGCAATTCAAAGCGATTGCCGGAACGGTCAACAACGAAGAGCAGAGTGCCTTCTTGATTACGACCGACGACGCGCAGCGGCTGGGATGGGTTGGTCACGCCCATACTCTAGCGATAGCTAGAGCTTGACGCCCGGCATTTGGGGGTCAGTTAGAGTCGAGATGCCTGCAGGATCGTGCGCCAGGAGGCGAAGCGCAGGAGTGAAATCAGGACGGCGGTAGCTAAGAAACCTAGTGGAAGCCAGAGCCCCGAATGGGCTGTATGGCGATCGAGGAATTGTCCGCTGATGAAGACTCCGGCAGAGCTACCGATCGGAAAGCCCATGGTCACAATCGCAATTGCCTCGGTCATTTGGGTTTCAGGGACGAGCTTTTCCACCACAGAGATGCCAGCGATGAGAACAGGCGAGATCGCAAATCCGGAGAAGAAGAGCGCGACACCTAAGGTGAAAAGCGAGTGCGTGAGAAGCGGTCCGATTGAGAGCAATGTCAGGGAAAGCAGCGCTATTAAGAATCGAGGGGCAGGATGAAAGCGTGCGGCGAAGATGCCATTAGCAATTGCTGCCACTCCACTACCGAAAGCCCATACGGCAAGTAAGACTCCGGAGAGCGGCTTTGCTCCAGCTTCTGTGCAGATGGCCACTACCGCCAATTCAACAGCGCCAAAGTAAGCGCCAAGAAAGAAGTTCACGGATGTGACATTGAGACAAGCGGGCATCTTCCACACGCCACCCGCATGTTTTTCGCCAAGCTCTGCCATCGTGGGAGGAGCGCTCTCTCCTTGAGCGAGTAGAAAGATGCTTCCGATGGTGACAAATGAAATTCCGGCTAGTAGTCCGGCAGTAGGCGCCACTTGAGTGCAGAGTACGGTGGCCACGATGGGTCCTACGATGAAAACCACTTCATCAACAAGGGCCTCAAGCGACCACGCTGAATTCAATAGCCCCTTGCCGCGGGCGAGAGATTTCTCGTCAGTGGCTTTCCCGATCATGATGTAATGCCAACGTCGACGAATGAGCGAACCTGTTTGCACTGAGAAAGTTGCGGCGAGGAGAGCGGAGAAATACCAAAACCCCGAAGGTGTCTTCACTGAGACCAAAATAACGATCAGTAGTAGGCCAGCGATGTGGAAAGGTAGCGCCTTCCTGATGGTGTTGCTCTGTCCGATGCGATCAGCCATTCGCGCCCATCGTGGTCCTACAAATGATTGCGCAATTGAGTAGGCCGCCACTACTGCGCCAGCCGTTCCGTATGAGCCAGTCTTTGCGTAGATCAACAAGATGATGGCCAGCCCAGTCATCGACATTGGCATGCGGGTAATGAGCCCGGCTAAAGAAAATGCGAGCGAGCCGGGGTAGGAGAAAATCTCCTGATAGGGCTTAAGTAACTTGGCTCGCATTCACCAAGGCTAGCGCGAGATAGAGTATCGCTATGCCTGCAGCGGATATTTCAACTACTGCCCTTGGAGAATTATCCGCACTCGCGCTTCAGATCGCCCAAGAAGCCGGCGTACTCCTGATGGATCGCCCGCAAGATTTAGGAGTAAGTACTAAGACGTCGCCGACCGACACGGTCACGATCATGGATAAGCGTTCTGAGAAGTTCATTCTTGAATCTATTCTTCACGCACGTCCAGATGATGGCTTTCTTGGCGAAGAAGGTGCTGAACGTGAAAGCACAAGTGGTGTGCGGTGGATTGTGGATCCGCTCGATGGCACCACAAACTATCTTTATAACTTGCCTGGGTGGTGTGTGAGTATCGGCGTGCAGGCAGAAGATGATTCTGGTGAATGGGGCACTGTCGTGGGGGTGGTTTATTCGCCGACTACGACGAGGCTCTACTCCGCCATTCGCGGCGCCGGCGCACGCCTTAATGGCGCACCCATAAAATGCAATGACCCGGTCGCACTTTCGCAATCTCTACTAGCAACAGGGTTTGGATATGAGTCAGACAGGCGCGTGCGTCAAGGTGAAGTACTTGCTGCTCTCGCGGGTGAGGTGCGCGATATTAGAAGAATGGGTGCGGCCGCACTTGATCTCTGCCATGTAGCTAGCGGTGGCGTTGATGCTTTTTTTGAGCGTGGCCTTGCTCCCTGGGATCACACGGCGGGCGCTCTTATCGCTCGAGAAGCCGGGGCGATTGTTTCTGATCTTTACGGTGGCCCTGAGAGCGCCATCTTCACCTTTGCTGCCGGGCCTGCGCTCACCGCGATACTGCGTCCCAGGTTGGAATCCCTAGCCGCTGACCGCTAGTTCGCGCCTCCTTGCGTGGGGTCGCTCCCCGAGGTACTCTTTCGAACAAATGTTCGATAGCAGGCTTTCCACCCACATATACGCGGGTCTTCCTATCGGTCTCATATATGAGCGGGATCTGAGTACCTGCGCGCCTTGAGGAGGAAAGCCTCAAGGCGCGCTCCTCGTCGCTCACTAGAGCGAGGAGGGTCTCATGTCAGCCGAGCGGGGAGCGGAGCGCGGGTTTCTGCTCGATGTGGTTGCTCCTGCGGGCGAACCCCTCTTCTTCACCTGGCGCGGGCGCTCATACCGGGTGTACTCGGTGCTCTCTCGATGGTGTGAATCAGGTGGCTGGTGGCAGCGGGCTTCAACTGAGAATTCACCTGAGAATTCAACAACTAGTGAGAGCGGGATCAACGATGGTGCCCGCACGTCATGGCGTGTAGAAGCTGCGCCCGAAGGTGCGCTCGCGGTCTATGACTTGGAACGAGATGAGAGTTCGGGTCTCTGGCGGATTACTCATCATGGTTAAAGAAGAGAGTTTTATCCACCTCAATGTGGTGAGTGGTTACTCATTTCAATATGGCACTGCGATGCCACATCAATTAGTGGAACGTGCGGGTGAGTTTCGCATGAGCGCACTAGCGCTTACCGATCGTGATGGTTTTGCCGGAGGGGTGCGCTTTTTGCAGGCATGCGCTCGCGAAGGTATTTCACCGATCGTTGGTAGCAATCTTGCATATAGCGCAGGTGGAGTGCGGGAACGGAGAAAGAGTCCCGCTCATGGTGGTGTGCGGGTAGAGAGCGCACTCCCGCGTGTCACTTTGCTGGCCAGAGACTCTTGGAAGGGGCTTGCCCGACTCATTTCAACTATTCATAGTCAACAAGATCGAGGTGTGCCGATTCTTACTCGAAATATTTTGCAAGAAGGGTCAAATTTTTCTATTCTGCTCGGCGCAGATTCTAATGTTGCGCATGCGTTGAGTAGGCGCCGACCCGATCTTGCTGTGGAGTATTTAAGAGAGTGGCGCGAGATCGCGGGAGAGCGCATTTTTATTGAATGTGTCTCGCACTTTCACCGCGAAGGCATCCGGTCAGTAGAGGGCGCGGCTCGACTGCTTAAGTTCGCTCGTGAGCATCAGATAAAGGCAGTTCTCACAAATCAAGTACGCATGCTCAACAAGGAAGATGCCCCGGTGGCTGACGTACTCGATGCGGCCCGCAAACTAGTGCCACTGCATTATCGGCATGTGGAACGCAGTAATGGCGAGGCGTATTTAAAGAGCCCAGCAGAGATGCGTCGGATTGCTCATGAAATTGCGCGCGCTGCAGGAGAAAGTGGCCGTGACTTATTGCATGACACTATCGCTTGCGGGGAGACCCACATACTGAACCCAGGTAGTTATCTCGGCGGCATTTACCTTCCGGAACCAGAGGTGGTGGGTGGTTTTTCACATGGAGAATTAATTGAGATTCTTACTCAGAGGTGCGAAGCGGGTCTTTCGTGGCGGTATCAAAGTGAAGCATTACGTATTCGTGGTTCGTATAGGTTGCAAGAAGAACTTTCAGTCATAAAGAGTTTGGGATATGAGTCGTACTTCTTGACGGTGGCAGATATTGCCACGATGGCACGAGAGCGAGGCATACGAGTAGCTGCGCGAGGAAGCGGAGCCGGCAGTCTGGTCTGCTATCTCCTCGGCATTTCGGGCGTTGATCCCATCGATCACGGTTTGTTAATGGAGCGCTTCTGCTCTCCGCTCCGGAGAGATCTTCCAGATATCGATATCGATGTGGAATCCGCCAGACGTCTTGAAATCTATGATGCAGTTTTTGCTCGCTATGCCCCTACTGGGAGTTGGCCGGCGGGGCCAGCTCGTACTGCGGCGGTGTCGATGGTAGAGACATATCGAGCGCGCCATGCGATTCGCGATGTAGGAGCTGCGTTAGGAGTACCTCCCGCAGATATCGGCATGGTGGCAAAGTCTTTTCCGCACATTAGAGCAAAAAGTATTAAGAATGCTTTAGCAGAGTTACCTGAACTCAGAGATGGGTCGTTGCAGAACTCAATTGGTGAGAAGAAGTTAGGGATGTGGCTCTCTCTTGCTGAGAAATTAGATGGTCTTCCGCGCCATCTCGCGCTGCATCCATGCGCAGTGGTTCTTTCCGATGCATCGCTTCTTGACCGCGCCCCTACAGAACTCAGCGCTCAGGGATACCCCATGGTGGCTTTCGATAAAGATGATGTTGAAGCTATGGGTCTGCTCAAGTTAGACATCCTTGGCGTGCGGATGCAGTCAGCGATGGCGTATGCAATTGAAGAGATTAAACGTGAGCAGAAGGAAGAGGTAGATCTCGACTCCTTAGCACTCGATGACAAAGAGACTTTCGATCTGATTAAGTCCACTAAGACTCTCGGCATCTTTCAGGTAGAAAGCCCTGGGCAACGAGAGCTGGTAGGCAAGTTTGGACCGTCGAGCTTTAACGACCTGATGATCGATATCTCGCTCTTTCGTCCAGGTCCAGTGAAGAGCGACATGATCACTCCGTTTTTGAAAGCAAGGCATGGGTGGAGTGAAGCAAAAATGATTCATCCAGATCTCACAGAGGTGCTTTACGAGACCGAAGGCGTAGTGGTCTTTCACGAGCAGGTTATTCGGATCATCTCCATTATCGCGGGCGTTTCATTGGCGCAGGCAGATGAGTATCGGCGAGCGCTGGGGCGCCGTGATGGTTTAATCGAATTTGGTGAGTGGTTTATCGCGCGCGCACACGAGCGCGGTTATTCCCCTGAGGTGGTCAATGAACTCTGGGAAGTGCTCTGTGCTTTTGGTTCCTTTGGTTTTTGCAAAGCTCATGCTGCGGCTTTCGCGTTAACGACTTATCAGTCAGCATGGCTGAAACAACATTATCCAGCGCCATTCATTGCAGGTTTGCTTACTCATGATCCCGGCATGTATCCCAAGCGACTTATCCTCGATGAAGCTCGACAGCTTGGTGTGGCACTGCTCCCTGTGGAAGTAAATCACTCAGATATTACTTATCGAGTGGAAGAGTCTGATGGCCGTCTCGCGCTCCGTATGTCGCTAAGTGATATTCACGGCATAAGTGAACACGAAGCAGCGACCATTGTCGCGAGCCGACCTTTTCTTGACATTGGTGATTTCATGAAGCGCACTCGAGTCTCACAGCCAACTGTAGAAAAGCTAGTCACTATAGGAGCGTTTGACTCTCTTTACGGAATCACCTCGCAGTCGAGTCAAGTGATTGGCCGCAAGCGCACGCTTACTCGTCGAGATCTCTTCCTCTATGTCTCAGATGTATCAAAGTGGGGTGGTTCCCATGTGGATCAAATGGCGTTAGATCTACCCGCGCCACAAGTGGTTATGAGCGGGCTGCCTGATATTACTCTGGCTGAGCGAGTGCGTGATGAGCTAGAGATACTTGGAATGGATCTCTCCTGTCACGTGCTGGATTTCTACCAAAGTTTCCTTAGTGAACTAGGTGTTGTGCCATCCGGAGATTTAGTAAAACAGAGATCAGGCGCACTCGTCTTTGTGGCGGGGGTAAAAGTGGCGTCACAGACCCCGCCGATACGCTCCGGCAAACGAGTGGTCTTCCTTACTCTTGATGATGGCACTGGTTGCTCGGACTCCACTTTCTTTGATGACGTTCAAGAGAATTACTCTTACACGCTCTTCCACTCTTGGCTCTTGTTGACTCAAGGTGTTGTGCGACGCACGGGCGAGCGTGGTATCTCATTACGTGCTACTGGATGTTGGGAAATCACTGCGCTCTACCAACTCTGGTTGGCGGAAGGCATTGACGCGGTGCGTGAGTATGTTTCTGATCGCCCATCGGCGAAACCGGCGGCACAACGCACTCTGATCCACCCCACCGGCTATCGCCAATCTCCCTATGCTGATATCAAGCCAGCAGGTGAGGGTGTGCGAAAGCTCTGGCATACCAGTCCAGGTAGCGTTGGTTAAGAAGTGATAGAACTTTATCAAGGAGGTGGACGACGGATGCGCGACGAAGCAACTATTTTGCATATCGATATGGACGCTTTTTATGCTTCCGCGTCCTTGATAGCTCGCCCTGAACTGCGTGGTAAGCCAGTAGTTATTGGCGCCGGGCCACGAAGCGTGGTGCTCTCTGCGACGTACGAGGCGCGGGCATTGGGTATTCATGCAGCTATGCCTGTGGGAAGAGCGCGCAGACTCGCACCGCATGCAATCTTTCTCGAACCTGATCATGAACTGTATGCAGATATCTCTGCAAGCGTGATGGAGGTCTTTCGATCCTTTACACCGCTCGTGGAGCCGCTCTCACTCGATGAAGCTTTCTTGGATGTTGCGGGAGTGCGCCGACTCATTGGCGATCCTGTTCATATTGCCGAGAGCATTCGAACTCGGATAGCTGATGAGCAGCAGATCACGTGTTCGGTGGGAATTGCAACTACAAAGTTTGTGGCGAAGATTGCTTCACAGCATTGCAAGCCTGATGGGCTACTCCAAATAGCAGGCGATGACGTTCTTACATTTTTACATCCGCTTCCGGTAAAGGCGCTCTGGGGGGTAGGCCCGAAGACCGAGGAAGTATTAAGCCGCTTAGGTATGCGCACCATCGCGGATGTAGCGCATACGCCAAAAACGACCTTAGAGCGCGCACTTGGCCAGAGCGCGGGGGAGCATCTTCACGATCTTGCGTGGGGTAGGGACGAAAGGGAGGTGTATCCCTGGGAGCCAGAGAAAAGTATTAGCGCGGCAGAGACTTTTGGGGAAGATCTCGACGATGAAGAGGCGATTTTGCGCGAACTACTGAGGCTCACCGAGCGAGTGACTCAACGTTTACGCGAGCGGGGATTTAAAGCTCGCACTATTGGTATCTCAGTACGTTTCGCAGATTTCTCCACGATTTCGCGATCGAAAACATTGCGAGATGCGACGAGTGTGACGCACGATATTTTTGAAATGGCGCGATCGCTTTATCAAAATCTTCATTTAGATCGAGTACGAGTGCGTCTGGTAAGTGTTCGCTTGGAAAACCTCGAGCAGGCGGGGGAGTCTGCCGAGCAGTTGCTGTTAACGCAGGGGCCTAAGTGGGCTGAGAGCGACCAAGCGCGAGATCAGGCAAACCAGCGCTTTGGTGGAGGTTCGGTACGGCCAGCTCGGCTACTGCGCAAGCCCGCTCGTGATGCGCGGGAAGATTCAAAGTAGCGCTCACTCCGGTGGGGGCCCTATTCTTGGGGAAGGGTCCGAGTGAAAATCTCAGCAAAATGTAGGCGAGGAGGTAAAAGTGCCACTTTCAGAGCATGAAGAGCGCCTACTCGCGCAGATGGAAGAAGCGCTAAAAGCCGAAGACCCACGCCTGGTTTCCACACTTACGGGAGAGCGACCTTCGCGAGGAAACCGCACTCTTCCCCTTCTGCTGATTTTGGTGGGCTTTGCCACGCTCATCGGTGGCCTCGTCTCCCAGGTGGCGATTGTGGGAGTCATGGGTTTTACCTTTGCACTGGCCGGATTTACTTGGGTGCTTCGAGCTTTTCAAGGCCCTGCGGCCACCTCCAGATCCCGCAACGGTGGGAGATCCAAGAAAACGGGTGTTCGACGTTCCTTGATGGAGCGAATGGAAGAGCGATGGGACCGCCCCCAGGAGTAAGCCTCTACGAGTAGCGTCTTAAATAATCAATACATAAGCCAGCAGCAACTCTTTTTCACCGCGGAGATCTCTCCGCGGTTTTTTTATGCCTTTTTCGGGGTTTCGAAGGGAGAGATAGGCAGGAAAAGGGGGAAAGGTGGTTGACGGGGGAGGAAAATGGAGTAAAGTGGGGGAAACGCTCAGCTGGGGAAGGTTGAGCATGGTGGGAAGTGGGGGTCGGCATGTTTTTAGGCACGCACGAACCCAAACTCGATGAAAAAGGTCGGTTGATTCTTCCTGCCAAATTCCGAGATGACTTAGCCGATGGAGTGGTCGTCACCAAGGGGCAGGAACGCTGCCTTTACCTCTTCCCGCTCGATGAATTCACCACGATGACCGAAACGATGAAGGCTGCTCCAGTCACTGCAAAGGGCGCCCGCGACTACATGCGCGTCATGTTCGCCGGCGCGCACGACGAAGTCCCAGACAAGCAAGGTCGCATCACCATCCCAGCTCATCTCCGTGAGTACGCCTCTCTTGATCGCGCATGCGTGGTTATCGGAGCAAATACCCGCGTAGAGATTTGGGATGCCCACGCCTGGGCGACTTACTTGGCCGCTCAAGAAGATGGATTTGCCGATGTGTCCTCGGAGGTATTCCCCGGAATCTTCTAACTCCTTCACGGATGGCCGTTGCCCGCGTAGCGACGCCACTTCCCCGGCGCCGCTCCCGGGCAACGACCACTCGTGATGGCCAGTAGTAACGAAAGCAGAAAACAAAAATCCGTAGATGTAAGAAGAACGAAAAGGGGGAAGAGATGGAGTTTCCGCACCAGCCGGTTCTCTTGCAGCGCTCTCTTGATCTCTTTGCTCCGGCCCTCGATATTGCTGGCGCGGTCTGTGTCGATATGACGCTTGGCATGGGTGGGCATAGTGAAGCTCTTCTCAACCGTTTCCCTGAGCTGACCTTGATCGGAATCGATCGGGATCCAAAGGCTCTCGAAATTGCCGGAGAGCGCCTTGCTCGATTCTCAGATCGAACTCATTTGGTGAGCGCTACCTACGATCAATTAGTTGAGGTATTGCGCGAACGCAACATTACAAAAGTCCAAGGCGTTCTAGGTGACCTTGGCGTCTCATCACTCCAGCTGGATGAAGTGGCTCGTGGGTTCGCCTACTCTCGCGAAAGCGGTCTGGATATGCGAATGAATCCACGTGATGACCTCACAGCCGAAATCATTGTGAACGAATACACGGCACCAGAGATCGTCCGCATTCTTCGTGAATATGGCGAAGAGCGGTTTGCTCCTCGAATAGCATCTGCCATTCTTCGGGAACGCGCAATCGGGCGGCTGACATCAAGTTCTCAGCTCGTCGATATCGTGCGGGACGCTATTCCAGCCGCAACTCGGCGCACTGGAGGGAATCCAGCTAAGCGAACTTTTCAGGCTTTACGCATAGCAGTTAATGACGAGTTGGGAATTTTGGAGCGTGCAGTTCCGCAATCACTTCAGGTTCTTGAAGTGGGAGGCCGAGTTGTCATGATGGCCTATCACTCCTTAGAGGATCGAATCGTGAAACGCTATTTCATGGCGGCTGTGGCTTCAGATACTCCTATTGATCTGCCCGTCGACATGCCAAGTTTGGCAGCGAAGTTTCGCGCGGTTGCCAAGGGCGAGTCACCTTCTGAAAGTGAAATTTTAGAAAATCCGAGAGCGGCTTCGGCTCGCCTTCGTGCAGTAGAGCGGGTGGCGGCGTAATGGCACTCGCAAATCCAGTCCGCGGCGCACAGGCGTACGTATTTGTTCCTGCTCAACGTGCGCTCTTGCGCTTAGTCCCAGATCTCAGAGTTCCTGCTGGTCAACAGATTCGCCCGTTGGCATTTATTAAATTGATGGCGATAGTTCTTAGCATTGGAACTGCACTGCTGCTCTTCATCAACATTATGCTCACGCAGGATGCATTTACGCTCAGTCAGCTTGAGCGCCAAGCTGCAGAGGTTTCTGCGCAAGAAGAGGCGATAACTCAAGAAGCCGCCCGTATATCCTCGCCCACAATTTTGGCGCAACGCGCTGCGCAGTTAGGCATGAAAACTGGAGATGCCCCTGCATTTATTGATTTAGGGAGTGGGACGATTCTCGGCGCACCTGACATGAACGTAAAGAAATGAAATCAAACAATCAGCGGGTACGAGCTGTCTACTTACTCTTCATTATTGTCTTTGTGATCATCGCAGGGCGGCTGATACAAGTTCAAGGTGTAAGTGCATCTACCTATGCCTCTCGAGCCAGTCGAGAGCTATATCAGACGGCCCCACTCGCTGCTTCGCGCGGAGCTATCACAGATAAAGATGGTGTGGCTTTCGCTCGAAGTATTGCTTCGGTGAATATCACTGTTGACCAACAACTGGTGCTAGATCCTGTGCGTGCTGCAGAGATTATCGCTCCTCTCGTAGCACTTCCGGTCTCTACCGTACAAAGTAGATTGACTGGCGACCGAAGATTTGCTTACGTCACTAAAGATGTCACTCCAGCTGTGTGGAAATCCGTGAAAGAGGCAATTGCAACGGAGAACACTAAGCGCCCTTACGGAAAATATATTTCTGGCTTCTATTCAGAAGATGCTTTTCACCGTGATTACCCAGCAGGTGCATTAGGCGCCAGTTTCTTAGGATTTGTGAGCGCTTCTGGACATGGCGGAGGCGGCTTGGAGTACGCGCTTGATTCGGTATTGGCTGGGAAAGATGGTTCATATACCTATGCCCAGAATGGCGGTGGGCAAGTAATCCCCACGGCTCATGACGTACTCACACCCGCCTCTGCTGGTAAAGAAGTACGGCTCACAATTGATCGCGATATCCAGTGGGTGGCGCAGAAGGCCATCACGGCGAAGGTAAAAGAGTCAGGTGCAATTTCGGGAACCGTCATTGTGATGGATCCAACCTCGGGCAAGATTCTGGCGATGGCTACGGCGCCCACCTTCGACCCCAATAATATTTCAAAAGCCACATCAGACTTATTGGCGACACCTGCAGTCTCTGATCCTTATGAGCCCGGCTCAACAGGAAAAGTAATCACTATGGCTGCCGCGCTGGAAGAGAAGGCAGTCACTCCCACCACGCTTTTCACAGTTCCTGATCGCATCAAACGAGGGAATCGCTATTTCGGCGATCACGACAAGCATTCCACTTGGAAGCTAACAACCGCTGGCATTTTGGCTAAGTCGAGCAATACAGGAACCATTCAAGTGGGCGAAAAAATGAAGCCCAAAACTCTTTACTCCTACCTCAGCAAATTCGGTATTGGAAAAAAGACGGGAATCGAGTTGGCAGGGGAGAGCGGCGGTGTATTAGCTCCAGTGGATCGTTGGTCTGGAACAACCGCCCCAACTGTGGCGTTTGGGCAGGGATATTCGCTCACCACCATCCAGGCAACGCGAGTCTTTGCAACTATGGCAAACGATGGAGTTCAAGTTAAGCCGACATTGATTGCTGGGTACGTTGACCAAGACGGACATTACTCACCTAAATCGGTATCTCAAGGGGTACGAATCATTTCCAGTGAAACTGCGCAGAAAGTACGATTGATGATGGAGAGTGTGTTGAGTGATGAAGGCACCGCTCCAGGGGCGCGCATTCCCGGATATCGAGTTGCCGGGAAGACTGGTACCGCTAATCGCATTGATGCTACTGGCCAATACCGCGGCTATACAGCGTCCTTTATCGGGTTTGCGCCAGCTGAGAACCCGAAATTCGTCATCAACGTCACGATTCAGGATCCAAAGGGAGTGCACTTCGGTAGTTTGCTTGGTGGCCCAGTATTCAAGGAAGTGATGTCCTTTGCCTTGAAGAGCTATCACATACCTCCTTCCTCGCAACCAGTAACGTTATTGCCGATGAACGAGAAGCAACTGGCGGCACGGGCAGTGCAGAAGTCGAAGATCGATACGAGGACGGCGAGCAAAGCGTGAGTGTCACTGACGGAGCGAGAAGCTTGCGCCAAGTCATTGACCTACTTGGAGCTTCGACTGAAAGTTTTTCGGCTGCCCAGTTAGCCACCACCGTACTTGGCATTACGGTCGAGTCTTCGAAGGTATCAAATGGCTTCATCTTTGTTGCGTTGCCCGGCGAGCATACCCATGGAGCCCACTTTGTTCCTGACGCATTAAGCCGAGGCGCGATAGCTCTCATCACTGATGAAGAGGGAGAAAGAATCTCTGGTCTGCAAATCCCAATGGTAAAAATTAAAAAAGTGCGAGAGATGGTGGGAGCGCTCTCCTCCTTTGTCTACGGGGATCCCAGTACGTCGATGCAGGTTGTTGCAGTCACCGGCACAAATGGCAAGACCACTGTTACGTCGCTGCTTGAATACTTCTGGAATAGAAGCGGAATCTCGGCTGGGGTGATCGGAACACTTGGCGCGCGTTTCTACACTGAGGGAAAGTTGGTTTCTCTCCCTTCCGCGCGCACCACTCCTGAATCTTGTGAGCTTCAAGCGGAGCTGGCTCTCATGCGAGATGCTGGCGTCAAAGCTGTAGCTATGGAAGTTTCGAGCCACGCTCTTTCGCTCCACAGAGTTGATGGAATACATTTTAAGCTCGCGCTATTCACAAATTTATCTCAAGATCATCTTGATTTCCATCATACGATGGAAGAGTATTTCCTTGCTAAATCTAAACTTTTCACTTCGATTTTTTCCGAATGTGCTCTCATTAACGTGGATGACTCATATGGGAAGCGACTCTTCGCAGATTGTGAGATTTCTTCCGTTTCAATTTCTAGCGCTGTCGGGGATTGGCAACTTTCCCTGAGCAACTTGGAACTGACTAGTCCGAGTGGCAAGCGTCATATTTTTGAGTCGCCTCTTGTTGGTGACTTTAACCAAATGAATGCGGCCATGGCTCTCGTGGCATTCGCGCAGACTGGCGGCAATATAGATGAAGGAATCGAATTGCTTCGAAGCTTCCCTGGTGTTCCGGGACGTCTGGAGCGTGTCGGCAATGGAGCTCCACTTATTTTGGTTGATTACGCACACACCCCTGATGCGGTGACTCGAGTTCTTGCTTCGCTTCGTTCTCACACGAGCGGACGAATCATTGCAGTTCTAGGGTGTGGCGGAGATCGAGATCCGCTCAAGCGTCCCGAGATGGGACGAGCGTTGCAAGAGGGGGCAGATATTGCGATAGCTACCAGCGATAACCCGAGATCTGAAGATCCAGCTGCAATTTTGGCGGCGATGTGTGGAGAGAATTTCAAAGGGTCACAAATTCTTGACCGAAGAGAAGCCATTTCATATGCCATAAGCCAAGCCACTGACGCAGATCTGGTTTTAATCGCTGGTAAAGGCCATGAGCAAGGTCAAGAAGTAAATGGTGACATCACTCCCTTTGATGATCGCAAAGTTGCCCTCGAGATGCTCGCGAAACGTGGACATTCATGATCGCTATGCGCGCCAGTGAAATTGCTGATGTAGTCGGCGGGCGCCTCCACGGTGCTGATTTCCTCTTCTGCGGTTCGGTAGTGATGGATAGCAGAGAAGCCGAATCCGGTTCACTCTTTGCTGCTTTGCCGGGCGAACATGTTGATGGGCACGATTATGTGCAGGCGGCTTTAGATAGCGGAGCTGTCTTAGCGCTGGTGGCACATGATTTAGGCGCTGTTGAAATCTCGTCGATTGTTGTTCCAGATGTTGGTGTTGCGCTCATTCAACTAGCTGCTGAAGTACGTGCCCGCTTGCCACATCTCACTGTCGTGGGAATTACCGGCTCACAGGGCAAAACGACCACAAAGGACATGCTGCTTCAGATACTCAATCATTTTGATGAAACTGTGGCGCCCAAAGAATCTTTCAATAACGAAATTGGACTTCCCCTCACGATTCTTAAATGTACTCAAAAGACTAAATATCTTGTGCTCGAGTTTGGCGCCACGCACATTGGGGACATTGAGAAGCTTGCCTCAATCGCAAATATTGATGTAGCCGCTGTGTTGGTGGTGGGCAATGCTCACGTGGGCGAATTTGGATCCGTAGAAAATATTGCACAAGCAAAATTCGAATTAGTTCAGTCGCTTTCCGATGGGGGAGTAGCAGTACTTGGAACATACGAACCTCACACAATTGATATGGCTCTTCGGGCTCCTGGACAAGTCGTCACCTTTGGTCCACACGGAAAGATCTGTGCTGAAGAAATGTCATTGGTCGATGGTGAACCGACATTCCTCGTCTATGACCAGAAGATTCATCTGCATTTCACTGGCGCTCACCAGGTTGCGAACGCGGAGGCTGCCTTGGCGATCTGTGAAGCCCTCAATCTCGATAGAACGCAAGTGGTCGCTTGCCTTAACGAGGCTCGTCCGTTAAGCAAGTGGCGGATGGAGCGCTCCTTCACCCCGGGGGGAGCCTTGCTTCTTAACGACTGTTACAACGCTAATCCGGAAAGCATGGCTGCCGCCCTGGTAACTGTGGCAGAAATTGGGAGCGAACGAGCTGGTCGAGCGGTAGCCATCCTGGGGGAAATGCGGGAACTCGGCGAGTCCAGTCGATCCGCACACGAAAGTATCGGCAGGCTAGTGGCGCAGTTGAAGATTTCTCGACTGGTAGGTATCGGTGAGGCTGGAGAAACCATGGTGAAGGCAGCGCTTGTGGAGGGGCATCAAGATGCTCATTCCTTTGGCGACCACGATGCGGCGCTTCGTTTTGTCGAGGCGGACCTTCGCTCTCGAGATGTCATTCTCGTCAAAGCATCCCGTGGAACTCATCTCGAAGGCATCGCAGCACGATTAGCGGGGGGTGTTGCGAAGTGAAGGGGGTACTCGCTGCTGCGGCACTTGGATTTCTCTTCACAATGTTTGGTACTCCTCTAGCGATTCGACTCTTGGTCCGCCGTGGCTATGGTCAGTTTATTCGTGATGATGGCCCGTCAGCTCACCATACAAAACGTGGCACTCCCACCATGGGCGGCGCCGTCATCATCGTGGCCACTCTCATTGCCTACTTTGGTTCTCATCTACTTACTTCCCACCATTTTACGGCCTCAGGAATTTTGGTGCTGTCTTTGATGACAGGGCTTGGGTTTGTCGGATTCTTAGACGATTGGCTTAAGGTCTCCCGGCAACGCTCTCTTGGACTGCGTGCGCGCACCAAGATCGCGGGGCAATCACTGGTTGCCGTGGGCTTCGCGGTGCTGGGTTTACGTTTTCCTGATGAAAATGGTTTGACTCCAGTCTCACTTCACTTCTCGGTAGTGCGCGATACTGCGGTTACGTTGCCAGTGATTCTTGTAATCGTCTGGGTCTTTCTCATGATC
>WLIL01000129.1 GCA_009702245.1 Actinomycetota bacterium | reverse complement strand
CTGCCACGTTGCAATCGGTGGTGCTCACATTGTTGAAAGGAATGGAAGTAACTCGATCCCCGATTGCAAACTTGGTCACACCACTTCCAATCGCATCGACGATGCCACAACCCTCAAAACCAATGCGCGAAGGAAGATGAGCAACTGAGTAGTGAGCACCATAGAGGTAGAGCAGGTCTGCGCGGTTGAGCGCAAAAGCTTCTACGCGGTAACGCACCTCACCAGGCCCCGGCTCTACAAGAGCGATGTCAGCGAAATCAAGAACCCGCTTACCGTTAACCTCGTCAAAGAGCAGAACACTGGCCATGGGACTCTCCTCTATATCTAACCTCGTGAGCGACGGAAGACTTGATCAGCTGCCACTGCGGCAAAAATCAAGAGACCTAGTGCAGTGAGTTGGTAGGTGGTATCGACACCGAGCAAGTTCAAACCATTGCCGATGAGCGCGAAGGTAAGGATGCCCAGGATGCCGCGCCAAATAGCTCCAGATCCACCGAATACCGAGACGCCACCGACTACCGGTGCCGCGATAGCGGTGAACGCGATGGTGTCCGAGTAAGCGTTAGTAGCACCAGACCCATATCGCCCCACATAGATCACTCCAGCAATTCCGGCACCAATACCTGATAGGACGTAGCAGGAGATGAGAATACGATTAGTCCGAATTCCTGCAAGGTATGCAGCTTGTGGGTTTCCACCGACGGCATACACGTTACGTCCCCAGATGGTGCGCGAGAGGAAGATACCCACAATCGCCGAAAAGATAAGTGCAATGTAGACAGCACCTTTAATGCCGAGGAACTTTCCTTCGAAGGCGCTGCGCATCGCGACAGCCGTGTCTTTGTTGGTGATACTCACGAGGCCACCACTGCAAAGGATGAGACCCAGGCCACGGAAAGCAAAAGAAGTAGCGAGAGTTCCGATGAAGGAGTTCACGTTGGTGCCGACAATTCCCAGACCGTTAAGCAAGCCAAGCACGCCACCAAACCCGAGGCCGACAATGATGCCGATGACCATGCCAAATGCGTTGATGGCATTTACCGTCATGATTGCAGAAGCCGTTGCAGTAGCGGCAACCGAGAGATCGAAAATGCCGGCAATGATGCAGAGCGTGAGAACAGTAGCCATGATGAAGAGGATCGACGACTGATCGAGGATGTTCGCCGCGTTCTGCCACGAGAGGAACGAAGGCGAGGAAATCGCGAGGACAACAAAGAGTAATCCGAAGACTCCCACGATTCCGTAACTTCTTAATTTCTCAATCATGCTTAGCTCCTGACGTTTGCCCAAAGAAGGCGGCTACTACTTGCTTTTGATTAAACGGGGCGGTGAATTGCACTTGCACTTTCCCTTGGTGAATAACAAGCACGCGATCACACACACCAAGAACTTCTTCGATCTCACTGGAGATGAAGAGAATCGACATCCCACTCTTGGCGAGGTCGAGAAGAGTTTCGTGGATGGCGCGTTTGGCTGCGATATCGACGCCGCGCGTGGGTTCATCGACGATGAGCACCTTGGGAGCTACCTCAACGGCACGTCCAAAGAGAATCTTCTGCTGGTTACCACCAGAGAGCGAGAGCGCTGATTGCGTAATCTTGGAGTAGCGCAGATCCACCTCTCCGGCGAGTTCTACCGCGCGCTTACCTAGCTTGCGGGTCGAGAGCGAGCCTGCTTTGCGGTAGCGCTTCAAGGTAGAGAGCATCATGTTCTCCGAGATGCTCGCTTCAAGAATGAGCCCCTCTTCTTTACGGTTCTCGGGAATCATGTAGATGCCTTGCTTGATGGCATCGCGTGGTGATGTCACAGAAAGTTTTTTGCCCTCGAGGGTGACCGTGCCAGAATCCAGCGCATCAGCACCAAAGATTGCGCGGGCGATCTCTGTGCGACCCGCACCAATCAACCCTGCGAGCCCGAGAATCTCTCCCTGATGAATTTCAAAAGAGATGTCGTGCAGCGCGGAGTTGGTAAGTCCCTCTACGGAAAAGCGCACTTGCTGAGTGGCTGCGGAATCGTTGTCAAAGTAGCGCGTCTCGAGTGAACGGCCCACCATGCCAGAGACCAGGGAATCAATCGTCTCGTCCTTGGTGGGCCCAGCTTTTACTACTTCGCCATCACGCATCACGATTGTGGTGGTGGTGAGCTCGAGAACTTCTTCGAGGAAGTGTGAGATCAAGAGGATGGTGACTCCGCGACGCGCGAGCTCGCGAATGGTGGCATGTAAACGCGCCACTTCGTCGGCAGTGAGGGATGCGGATGGCTCATCCATAATGATGAGCTTTGCGTTGCGCGAAAGTGAGCGAAGGATTTCTACTTTCTGCTGATCAGCAAGGCGGAGACGTGAAACGACTGCTTTGGGATCTAATTCAAATTTGGTAAGTTCGAGCAACTCTTTGAAGTCGCTACGCATCTTTGACTTATTAGGCGCGATGCCACGACGAGGGGTACTGCCAAGAAACACATTTTCAATAACGGTGGCGTCGGGCACCAACATAATTTCTTGGGCCATCATCGCTACACCAGTACGCAGCGCCTCAAAGGGCGAGCGGAAGGAGACTTCACTTCCAGCAAACTCGATTCTTCCTGAGTCTGCGGTGTAAACACCCGCGATCATCTTGGCGAGCGTGGACTTGCCGGCGCCGTTCTCCCCTACCAGCCCGATGATCTCGCCCTCAGTGAAAGAAAGGGAGACCGAGCGCACCGCCCGGGTGGCACCAAACGTTTTCGTGAGTTCATGAACACGCACGAGCGCTGTAGAAGAGTTCATTTCCTCCACTCTCCTACAGCGCTCGTGTCATGTTTATCGATCTACCTAATCAGAGATTAAGAAAGATCCGAGTAGGTACCCGTGAGGTCCCCAATGATTGCCTTGGTGCCGTGTGGATCAAGGAGGGTTGAGCTATCAAAGCTTGGGTTTGGCTTCTGGCCATTAGCCTGTGCCAAGCCAACTTCGACTGCCTTTACTCCCATGCCCTTAGTGTCCATGTTGATAAGCGCAAACCATGTACCACTCTTGACGTTGGCGTATGCCTCAGTAGAAGCACCGTTGCCGATGAGGGCGACCTTCTTGGGATCTACGACATCAGTAGCGCCGAGGATGGCTTGTGAAGAACCGACCATGACGTTGACATTAGGGTTTGCCTGAATGACGTCTTGTGCAGCCTTCTTGCCACTATCGGGTGAGTATCCACCCTCAACTTGAGCAACGAGCTTGATAACTGCACCAGCGGTTGAAGATGCCTTGATGGTATCCACGAATGCGGTGGTACGAACGTTGTCGAGTGGGAGTGCCTTGAAGCCTTCGAGGTAGGCAACGTTGCATACGGCCTTGCCGTCGCAAGCTTCAATTGCAAGCTCAGCAAGTACCACACCGTTAGAAATTGGCGTCTCAGCGACGACTACTAGACCGGGAACTTGTGGCTCCAAAGTATCGAACCTAGCGCCGAGCGGAGTGAAAGCTGCCACGACAGTGATGCCCTTGGCGATTGCCTCTTCTGCTGCAGTTGCCATTCCGACTGAGTCAGAAGCAAGCATGATGTACATCTGTGCATCACCCTTGATTGTTTGATCCTGTACGGCCTTGATCTGTGCCGCACCGTCGTAAGCAGCGGTACTGAGGTCAACAACTTCTGCGCCAGCAGCTGCTGCGCCTTCCTGCACACCAGCAAGAACTGCTTGAGTGAAGGAGTTTGACTTCCAGAAGCCGAAGAAGGCAATCTTCTTGACAACTTGGGTATCGGCAGCTGCGCTGCTCTCAGTAGTTTCCGCTGAATCGCTTGAACTGCATGCCGCAAGTGACATAGCAGCTACTGCAGCGAGAGCTACAAATAACTTCTTGCTCTTTGTCATCTTTTCTGTCCTTTTCTCTAGCGTCGCTATTTCGGATTTACCACTCATGCGGTTCCGGAACCGCATGCTTTACATCGTACAATTGAGCTGGCGCTGCGGACTCCCAAGGTCCCGCTACCAGATCGATAAAATCAGCCTGAGCCGTTCCGCGCTCGGGATGGTCTAGCCACCCCTGGTAAGAGACATTGTCTTCCCAGAAGCCAATAATCTTTACCGTATCATCGGGGGTTTGCGGCGCAGACATAGCCAACTTCAAACAACCCTTCACTTGGATCGCCGTCTCAAGGATTTGGTGTTTGAGAAAGACTTCCTTAAGGGCAGCTTCTTTCCCAGGCTTGAGTTTGAACTCCAAGAGAGACATGATCATTATTTGACTCCTGCCTTACTTCGCAATTTGGCTGTTGCAGCCTCGTCAACAACAAGCGTCTTCGGGTCGAGTACTACTCCATAATCATCTTTAGCTTTAGCCGCGCTGACAAAGCCTTGACGCACATCTTCCACCACAGCAGACACTGCGCGCTCCAAAGGATTACCCCAGCCACCTCCGCCGCCGGTGAGATTGAGAATGCCCTCGTTCGCTTCAAAAGCGGTATTACTCACACCTACCTGCTCCTCCTTCGAGGTGCCAGGATGAATGATCACCGTATTCTTCTCGCCTTCTTTTCCTCCTGCCACCGCCCACGGAT
>WLIL01000128.1 GCA_009702245.1 Actinomycetota bacterium | reverse complement strand
TCTTGCCATCTTGGCGAGCGAATCTCGCCAACGTGAAATTGTTGGTGAAGAGCTTCACGAACTTACAGAAAAGTACGGCGATGAGCGTCGAACCGCGATTGTGGCTGCAGAAGGTGACTTCTCTGCGGAGGATCTCATTCCGGAGCACGATGTTGTGGTCACCATTACCCGCGGCGGGTATGCCAAACGCACAAAAGCAGATCTTTATCGCGCTCAACGCCGTGGTGGTAAAGGCGTTCGAGGCGCAGCACTCAAGCAAGATGACATTGTCGATCACTTCTTTGTGACTTCGACACATCACTGGATTCTTTTCTTCACCACTAAGGGTCGCGTCTATCGTGCGAAGGCGTACGAGTTGCCCGACACTGGCAGGGATGCGCGTGGACAGCACGTAGCAAACCTTTTAGCTTTCCAACCAGATGAAGAGATCGCTCAAGTTCTTACGATTGAGAATTATGGGGCGGCGCCTTACTTGGTATTGGCTACTCGACAGGGCCTTGCCAAGAAGACTGAACTTAGCGAATACGATTCCAATCGCTCAGGTGGCTTGATAGCTATTAATCTCCGTGAAGGCGATGAAGTTGTTTCTGCAGCTCTCGTTTCAGAGTCAGACGATATTTTGCTGGTAAGTAAGAAGGCGATGTCACTTCGATTCACAGCTACAAATGAAGCGCTCCGTCCTATGGGTAGAGCTACTTCTGGTGTTATTGGGATGAAGTTCCGAGATGGAGATGAGTTGCTAGCAATGGCAGTCGTTGAAGATGGTGAGGCGAATGTTCTCACTGCCACCGACGGCGGCTATGCAAAGCGCACACCCATTCATGAGTATCGCGTTCAAGGCCGCGGCGGTTTAGGTGTGAAGGCAGCCAAAATCGATGAGGGTAACCGCGGAGTGCTTGTGGGCGCATTAGTGGTCAGCGGCAGCGACGAAATTCTGGCCATCACGTCATCAGGGACAGTCATCCGCACCGGTGCTGAGCAAGTACGGCAAACCGGTCGGGACACCATGGGCGTGCGATTGGTCAACCTTGGCGAAGGCGACTCAGTGGTTTCAGTGACTCGAAACGCTGAGGTAGAAGCGGAAGCTACGGATTCTGATGAAACCGCTGTTGAAGTCGTTCCACAGACCGAAGGGGAATCACCCGAGAGTTTGGGGTAGGCGCTCTCGCCGGTGTAATCTTCCGAGGCATTGTGAGGGCCTTTAGCTCAGCCTGGTTAGAGCGCTTCCCTGATAAGGAAGAGGTCGGAGGTTCAAGTCCTCCAAGGCCCACGTGAAGAAGAAACTGCTTGCCATCGTTGCGGTCATTGTCGGTATTTTCTTTGCCAAAAAGAAGATTTCAGACCGCCAAGCTGAGGAGGATCTTTGGAACACGGCCGCGGAAGAATAGCGGTACCAAAACCGTAGTAGTGTCTGTGCAAGTCACTCGGGGACGTAGCTCAATTGGCAGAGCACTGCCTTTGCAAGGCAGGGGTTAGGGGTTCGATTCCCCTCGTCTCCACTAGCAAAAATTTTCGCATTCCAAAAAATCTAAGGAGCACCATGAGTCTGGGCACAAGCGTCGTCACTCTCTCCACCTCACTGGGAGATATCAAAATCAATGTCTTCGGTAATCACGCCCCCAAGACGGTGAAGAACTTTGTAGATCTAGCCACTGGCGGTCGTGAATGGCTCCACCCAGGTACCGGTAAGAAGAGTAGCGATGCGCTCTACCCTGGCACTATTTTTCACCGCATTATTCCAGGTTTCATGATTCAAGGTGGGGATCCCCTTGGTAGTGGAATGGGCGGACCTGGCTACAAGTTTGCCGACGAGTTTCATCCAGAATTAAGTTTTGATCGTCCATACCTTTTAGCGATGGCGAATTCAGGTCCTGCAACGAACGGTTCACAATTCTTTATTACCGTGGCAGCAACCGCTTGGCTCAACAACAAACACACCATCTTTGGTGAGGTTGCTGATGCCGAAGGTCGCGCCGTGGTTGATGCAATTGCCGCAGTAGCCACCGGGCGGATGGATCGCCCAAACACTGATGTCGTGGTGAATTCGGTTACTATCGACGCGTGATTCAAAGTTGTGTTGTCCATGCCGATCGCGAGACCTACCTCAGTTGTACTCGCTGTGGACGCCCAGCCTGCGCTGATTGTTTAATCCCCGCATCTGTCGGATTTCATTGCCGTGAGTGCGTCGCAATTGCGAGTGCACAAACTCCGCGGGTGCGCGCAGCTCGGGGCTACACACCACTACTTACTTTTATTTTTATTGGCATTTCAGTTCTTGGTTATCTTCTTCAACAAGTTGATTCCACCATTTTTAACAAACTTGCTTTGGTGGGCTATGCCCAATACTCAGATGGCACCTGGTTGGGTGTTGCCAATGGCGAGTGGTACCGCCTAGCCACAGTCGCGCTACTGCACGGTGGAATCCTTCACCTACTTTTCAACATGTATGCGCTTTGGGCAATCGGCACCTCACTAGAAAGTGTGATCGGTAGGTGGCGATTCGGCGCGATTTATGTGGTCTCACTACTCGGCGGATCGAGCGCTTCACTCCTTTTCAATGCGTCAAATATTCCGGCGGTGGGTGCATCGGGGGCCATCTTCGGACTCTTCGGGGCTGCCGTCATTGTGAACCGACAAGGCGGTCGCAATGCCGCCAGCATGTACTCAGTTATCGCCATCAACGTAGCGATGGGGTTTCTCATCCCTAACGTCGATTGGCATGCACACTTAGGTGGCCTCATTTTTGGGGCGGTCAGCACCGCGCTGCTCGTCGCTGGCCCGGCCCGCAAGTGGCTAGGCGGACGGATTGCTGGCATATCGCTCTTATTGCTGGTGGCCTTCTTCTTGGATAGCCAGCGGGTCACCGAACTTCAATTACTCATGGGCCAATAGGTTATCCACAGATCTTATCCCCATGGGGAAAAGTACAGTCGTGTAATTCAGCGCAAAAAGTCGCCTCAGGCCGGATTTACTTCCAGCGAGTGGCGAAAGTGAAGCCGATCCCAATAAAGACGAAACCGACGACCATGTTCCAATTCTTAATTCCAGGAATCGGGTAATTCGTACCCGAAACGTAGAAGACCACAATCCAAAAGAGCCCAATGAGAAAAGCCGCCACCATCACCGGTGCAAACCAGCTGGGGCTCTCTTTGATGGAATCAAGGGGGGAGAGGACTTCGCGGGCCTCAACAGTAGATCGGCCCTTGCGGACTCGGGACTTCGGCATGGTCGCCACCTTTTCGCTCAACCCGTTCGGGAGTTTCAACTTGTGGTCGTATCGTACCCCTATGAAGCGATGGCGGTGGATCTCCCCAGTGGCCTTTGCGCTGGCCGGACTCCTCTTCGTTGCCAGCGCCCGAAGCTCGGGTGGCTTTGATCTTCGCAGTGGCGATCATGGGGATCTGATCTCCTTGATTCACGAACAAGATCGTCATTCAGCCCAACTCGCCAATGAGGTTGCTTCCATCTCAGCGAAATTACAAGAAACACTCGCCTCTCAAGTCGGCGATGCCATCGGAGCAGCCACCACCGAAAGTGCTGGTTTGGCCCGCGCTGCCGGAGATAGTGCTCTTCGAGGGCCAGGTATCCAAGTAACTCTCAAAGATGCACCTCCACCACTGGGGGAAGTACCCAATGGACTTACTCTTGATGATTACGTCGTTCACGAACAAGATGTTCAAGCTGTAGTGAATGCGTTGTGGGCAGGCGGGGCTGAAGCGATGAGCATTAATGGTGAACGTATTACAAATATCAGTGCGGTTCGATGCGCAGGAAACACACTGCTTCTCAATGGTCGTGTGTTCTCTCCACCTTTTAAAATTTCTGCTCTTGGTTCACCAACTGCTTTACGAAAATCGATTAATTCGAGTTCGGCCATCAAAACCTATCGTCAATATTCTGAAGCCATAGGACTTGGTTGGTCAGTTCGAGATTCGTCGAAATTGAACGCTCCCAAGGCTTCACTGCCCTCACAACTTCTCATTGCACAGCGTGTCTAGTTACCAAATTTTGGTAGTCGATAATTTCGACTCATTTGTATACAACATTGTGCAATATCTTGAAGAACTTGGTGCTCACTGCTCTGTAATGAAAAACGACGAAATAACTCTTGAATCAATCGCCACATTTGATGGAGTTCTCATCTCACCAGGTCCTGGCTCTCCAGAATCCGCTGGCGCTAGCATCGAGGTAATTCTTGAATGCGCTCGATTACAAAAGCCGATGCTAGGCGTATGCCTTGGCTTACAAACCCTCGCAGTTGCCTATGGAGGGGAAGTTGATCAAGCGCCAGAACTACTTCATGGACGAACCTCAGAAATCTTTCATCGAAGTAGCGCCCTCTTTAATGGAATTCCTTCACCATTTAAGGCGACTCGCTATCACTCTCTGGCTGTAACAAGAGTTCCCGACGAATTAGAGATAACGGCGGAGACAGCTGACGGTGTTGTGATGGCACTTGTGCATCGATCACTTCCACTTGCAAGCGTGCAATTTCATCCAGAAGCCATTTTGAGTGAATACGGACATCACCTCTTTAAGAATTGGCTTGCCACGATTAAATAAGGAACTTAATTCAGGGACCTGAGTTAAGGGGTCGGTATGGGCTCGGG
>WLIL01000127.1 GCA_009702245.1 Actinomycetota bacterium | reverse complement strand
TTCTTCTCCAACACAACGTTGCGTCCGCGAGGTCCGAGAGTGACCTTCACTGCGTCTGCGAGCTGGTTCATTCCACGCTCGAGACCACGACGCGCCTCTTCATCAAAGGCGATGATCTTGGCCATTCATGTTCCTTCGTACGGGGTCGTTTTCACGACCATGACTGGGTGGCGCCCGCGACGGACGACCTCGTGGGAGGTCTCGCTCCACAGTCTGGGTGGGTTATCACTCTCACCCCGAGAGTGCTACCTATAGATTGGCACTCTCCTACGAGGAGTGCAAATTGTGAACGGCTGTGAACGGCTGTGAACGGCTGAGCCCTTAGTTGGCGGCCTTCACAGACTCAGCTTGGGGACCCTTGGCCCCTTGGGTCACATCGAACTCCACGCGCTGACCTTCTTGGAGGGACTTGTAGCCATCCATATCAATCGCGCTGTAATGCACGAATACATCTGCGCCACCATCAACTGCGATAAAGCCGTAGCCCTTTTCGCCGTTGAACCATTTAACGGTGCCAACTGCCATCACAATCTGCCTTTACTTCATAGGGTCACAGCTCTTCTGTGACCGGGTGCTACTGAGGTGAACTCACCGGAGGAGAAAACCCCAGGCTGGGAAGTTACTTCTCTGGAGTGCGGGCAGGGAAGATGAGAACGAAAAAATATGATGAAAAAGTGAAAAAGAGCGCTTAAAATCGGGATATTTGGCGCAAAAAGAAATTACAAAAAGTTTAGGAAAGGCGGCGAGCAGAGCGATCGCGGGTGCGGGCATCGCGCATCCGGCGTAAACGCTTGACCAACATGGGATCGGCGGAGAGCGCCTCAGGGCGATCAATCACCGAGTTAAGGAGCTCGTAGTAGCGGGTCGGAGTGAGATCAAAGAGTTCTTTGATGGTGACCTCTTTGGCGCCTGCGTGCTTCCACCAGTGACGTTCAAAATCGAGGATGGCGCGTTCGCGTTCAGAGAGTTCCCCGGTAGTGATTGCCGAGAGAACTACTTCGCCCACGATGACTCCTTTTTCTTACGCACCCGGCCTGACCTCTGGTGCTCTGCTGAACCCCAATAATAGGAGTAAATAACACGGTTGTCATTTATCCCCCACTATCGCCCGGTTTCGCCTATATGTGCGCCTATATGTGTTCTGGCGACGTGATTACGCCAAGGTGGCCAGGATGGTGGAGATATCTTCTGGTGTGGTCCGGGGGTTGACGATCGCAAAGCGCAGGATGGTCTCGCCTTGATGGGTCGAGGGGGTCACAAAGCCGATCTGATCAGCGAGCAATTGATCGCTCCATTTTTTGTATTGCTCGGGGCCCCAGCCGATACGACGAAAAGCCACAATCGAAAGAGCGGGCGGATAGACCACTTCAGTCACCGGGCACTCCGCCACTAACCTGGCCGCATCGCGCGCGACTTCCAATGTGCGCTCTACTGCATCGACATATTTTTTAGTTCCATGCGATGCCAGTGAGTACCAAAATGGAAGTCCGCGCGGACGACGTGAAAGCTGAATTCCGAAGTCGGACGGATTCCACGCATCGGGTTCTTGTAAAGACTTCAAATAACCTGCCTCTTGCGTATGAGCGCGCTTACCTAAATGTGGATTCCTATAAAGAAGAGCGCAGGCATCAAAAGGTGCAAAGAACCATTTGTGCGGATCTACGATAAATGAATCTGCACGCTCTATTCCATTAAATAGTTGACGCGCGCTTGGAGCTGCGAGCGCGGCGGCTCCGTACGCGCCATCGACATGAAACCAAAGTTCGGCGGCTTCCGCTGTATCTGCAATCGAAGCGAGGTCATCGATAATTCCAAGATTTGTGCTTCCTGATGTGGCTACAACTGCAAAAGCTTTCTGCTTACCGGAAAGTGAGTTGACTGCATCGAGAACTGAAGAACCCAAAAGACGACCGGATTGGTCGATCGCGCACTGAACGATATCTACATCCATTACTCGGGCGGCACTGGCAATAGAAGAATGTGCGTTCTCACTTACCAGCAATACCCAACGAAAATCATTGCCAAATTTTGCTCTTGCAGATTCACGTGCCGTCACGAGTGCGGACAGGTTTCCCACGGTGCCACCTTGCATAAATACCCCACCACTTGTTGCGGGAAACCCTGCGAGGCTAGCGATCCAGGCAAGCGCTTGATTCTCTGCGTAGACAGCCCCGGCACCTTCGAGCCAAGAACCGCCATAGATGCCACTTGCTCCAACTACCAGATCAAAGAGTGAGGAAAGTTCAGTAGGAGCGGTGGGGATGAAGGCGAGATAGCGCGGATGGTCAGTCGAGATACAAGCGGGGGCAAGTATGTCCGTGAAGAGTTTCAAAGCGGCACTGCCACCCAACCCATCCGCGGTAATGGTTTGCCCTGCCATCTCGCTGAGCTCCGCAAATGTGCGTGGTTGATCGAGTGCAACGGGATCCATGCGAAGGCGCAAATCTACGTAAGCCCCAATTTCATCCGAAATACGCTGGGTCTCTTCATCAAAGAAATGCATGAGTGCATTCTGTCAGACGGCGTCAGACTTCCCGAATATCCGATCGGTAAAAGAGTTACGCCTTCGGAAGCGACTCTGCGTATCGAATAAGATTCTTTGCCATTCCGGGAAAGACGAAGGTGTGAAACGGCACAATAATCCACCAGTAGAGATGGCCGCCGAGTCCACGTGGAAGAAAGGAAGCTTCCTGTCGCAGCACGCATCGTTCACCATCTCGCGTAATGGTGAACTCTAGGTGGGCTAGCCCCGGAAGTTTCATCTCAGCGAGCAAACGTAATTTCTCGCCTTCCACTCGACCCTCTACTCGCCAGAAATCGAGGCTCTCGCCAACGCGCAAATGCTCGGGATTGCGACGGCCACGACGTAAGCCCACTCCGCCTACGAGTCGATCAAGAAATCCCCTGAGGTGCCACGCCCAATCCGATCCGTACCAGCCGTGAATGCCACCGATACGCTCCACCGCTTCCCAGACTGCCGCTGGCGATGCGGTCGTCGTAAGAGTGCGCACATCACTATAAACAGTGGCTCCTGCCCAACTTGGATCAGTGTGGTTCGCCTCCCATGGGGAAGCGTTGCTCGTAGCATCTGACCATCGCGTGTAAGTAAGAGCCTCGGTACTCCGCAAGAGAGCAAGCTCAATCGCATCATCAACGGAATGTAAACCGTCTGGCGGTGGATTAATAATCTGATGAATGCTCTTGTCTGGATCCGCAACAACTTCACTAATCAGAGATCCGACTAACGGTCGTGCGATAGAGGCTGGCACGGGAGTAACAAGTCCCACCCAAAGACTTGAAAGTCCTGGAGAAAGCACCGGTACTGGAATGATGATGCGCTTACGCAATCCTGCGACCTTAGCGAAAGTATTCATCATTTCGGCGTAAGTAAGCACATCTAAGCCGCCGATATCAAAGATGCCACTCACTGGTTTTTCAAGCTCCGCTGATTGTGAGAGGTACCAGATGACATCGCGAATAGCGATTGGATGAGTGCGATTCTTTACCCACTTCGGAGTTGTCATGATGGGCAAACGCTCGGTGAGGTGGCGCAACATCTCGAATGATGCTGATCCTGAACCAATAACGATGCCCGCTCGCATTTCGATTGTGGGAGTCCCTCGCGACGCCAAAGTGTGCCCTACCTGTACACGCGATGTGAGGTGCTTGCTCGTCGCTGTATCGTTAGCTATGCCACCAAGATAAACGATTTGCTTAACGCCACATTCTTGTGCAGCAGTTGCAAATACTGTAGCCATCTGTTCTTCGGTTTGAGCAAAATTCTTTCCAGAGTTGAGCGAGTGAAGTAAGTAGTAGGCCGTATGTACTCCCTCGAGTGCCCTACGTAAATCCGAAATGTCAAAGGCGTCACCTTCAATCACGTCTACTTGATCGTGCCAAGTAGCGTCAATAATCTTCGAAGCATCTCTCACTAATACTCGGACTTGAGACTCCGATGCTACTAATTCACGGACTAAGCGGCCACCTACATATCCTGTAGCGCCAGTCACAAGGAGGAGACGGTTATTCATGCGATATATCCATCAGTTGCGCAATTTTTGAAGCATCAACTTCTCCAGTAACGAGGGAAAGTACATTCCCCGATTTATCAAGTGCCATCGCAGATACCTGGCTCGTTGTTTCGATACGTGTGCTGCGGCAGAAGTGATCAACGTTGGTATAGAAAGTCCAAGTGCGCGCTAGCACTCGAGGATTCTTGATATACGCTGCCATCGTTGCGTCAAAACGGCGTTGAAAAAGGAACCATTTGCTCCCAAGGACCGGAAATTCTAAGACTATATTTTCGCCCGTGAACGCGGGATCCAGCGGAGAATCAGCCACGCCTCGATCAGCTAGTGCGCTGATCCATCGATCGACCGCCCCTTGTTGGTCTCGTAGAAAGGCCGCGATCACGTAGGTACGTGTGGCTGGAAGGTCTCCTGGAAGTTCTTTCTTTGCACCCAAGAGATCCCTACCCATGATCTGTGGAAGCGATGGGCTCATGTGTGCAGATTACCCCTGAGTGCCGGGGTGGCGCGCGCTGAGTGGTCCTTGGGCCGCCTCAAGCAAGATCTTTGTGGAGAATTTAAAGGCCCCTTGAGATAGATTTCTCCAGACCATCAAACATTGGAGAGTG
>WLIL01000126.1 GCA_009702245.1 Actinomycetota bacterium | reverse complement strand
TTCGCGCTCTACCCAAGTTTGGCGCAACTCAACTTGATGGCCTTCGGATAAACCACCCCCTACAAATAAAGGAGATAGCCATGGAAACGATCTATCGGAATGTCTTTGGATGCATGTTTTGGATCCGCCGGAGAGTGGTGGAGTCGATGAAGAATTCTCGAGGTGATGTGCCCGGTTGGGTACTCGTGGTTTTAATGACCGCTGGATTAGTGACAGTTCTCTGGGCAGTGGCAGGACCGCGACTCTCGGCAATGCTCTCTAGGTCACTTGATGCGGTTTCCTCACAATAATTCGGCGCCGTATAAGTCGGCACCGCAAAAGTCGGTACCGCGCAGAATTCGGCACATGCTCGTTGAAGAACGAGGAAATGTCGAGTCCTTCTTAGTACTTGTGCCGCTCACCTTGCTCTTTCTTGGCGTGCTGACGTTGCTTCTCTTCCTTCAAATTCGTATCAGCGCTCTGGGGGTGGCCATGACGTTGGCGCGCGAAGTTTCCCTCTCGACTCACTATGAAGAGAGCGAACGTGCCGCACATTCCAAATTGCAGCAAGTGGGTGTGATGGAACCAATCAACATTAGTTTTGAAAAAGGAGTTTCAGTCGGATTGGAGACGGTCTTAGTTGTCATCAAAGGCCGCACGGCTGTGGGGATTCCACTCTCTCTCGAAGTGAGGGTGGCAGTGGAACAGTAGGCCTATGCGCATTCCTGGCATGTCCCGATAATTTCTAAACGATGCTCCATTTCGCTAAAGCCTTCGCTCGCGCCCAGCCGTTCGGCGAGCGCTTCAGCTTCCGGTGCTTGGAATTCCACGCTCTTGCCGCACTTGCGACAGAGTAGATGGTGATGGTGGTGTGATCCGCAGAGCCTAAAGCGTGATTCGCCATCGTTATCAATGAATACATCAAGATCACCATCGTTTACTAAATCACTGAGCGCGCGGTAGATCGTCGAGAGTCCGACTTTGGAGTCCTCCATCTCTGAATAGAGCTCTTTTGCACTGATGAATTCTTTTCGAGTTTTCAGAAAATCAATAATTGCTGTGCGCTGTCGGGTATTGCGCTTAGTGGGTGCACTCATTTTTAAGCTGATTCGCCCAGCGAAACAATGCCGAACATCACTACGACTCCAAGGAGCGTTGCCAATAACGTCCAGCGCGACGGGTGGTTGCTATGCGCTTCTGGAAGTACGTGTGAGGTACTGAGGTAGACCAAGAATCCGGCGAAGAGGGCGAGATAAATACCTAAAAGCGGTTGGCTCAAAGTGAGGTATGTACCAATGGTGGCTCCAAGCAAACGAGCTACACCGTCAAGTGCTAAGAGTGCGATGGCTTTCGTGCGCCACCGTCCGCTTCGGATCAACAACATGACAGTGTTGAGTCCATCGGTGAACGCGTGCGAAATGACCGCGATAGCCACTGCAAAGCCCACAGAGTTACTTACTTGGAAAGCCAGGCCCACGCCGACACCATCGAGGAAGACGTGGATCACCATGGCGCCTGCGCCTATGACGCCTGTGCTGAGGCGAGTATGTGAGTGATCATCGCCGTAATCAGAGTCGGCTGGTTCATGACTTCCAAAGAGACGTTCCATCATGTGGAGTGCGAGAAATCCGACCACGAAAGCAACCATCGGAGTGGGAATGCCGGCGAGGCGTTGCGTATTGAGTTCGAGAACTTCGGGGATCAGGTCGAAAGCGACTAGCCCTAAGAGCAACCCTGCGGAGAGTCCGAGGAGTAGGTGCATGCGATCTCGGGAACGGAGCGCGAGAAAGCCACCCAGAGCTGTTGCGAGTACTGTGATCAGCGTTATCAAGATGGCCATGAGAGCGAGGCTATTGATAACGGGAATCATTGTCAATAAGCCGTGAGAGAAGAATAAACCGAGAAAAAGAGGGAGGCGCAGGAACGATGTTCGCCATTGCTCGTTTTACTACCACTTCGATTTCGCCCTGGGGCGAGAGCGAGCTCTTTGAGCACACGCGTCGATCCTTGGAGTTACTTGCTGGCCGTCCTGGTTATTTGAGCGGACGTTTCGGGGTGGCCACCGATCAGGATTTCGATCGAGCCAGTGGAAGCACCCCCAATTCGGTCTACGCCCTGGTGACCGAGTGGGAGAACGTGGGCTCATATCGACGGGCGCTCTCCGGATTTGAGATCAAAATGGAGGTCGTTCCACTCCTCTCGCGAGCCCTTGATGAGCCAGGGGGCTTCGAGGAAATCGCTCTCACTGCTGATTCCGAGTAAAATCGCCCCCAAGCGCCTGGGAAATCTCGTGCGCCGCCGACAACCAGCCGGATGGAGATCACGCTCATGGCAGATCGTCTAGAAACTATCGTCAGCCTTTCCAAGCGACGTGGATTTGTTTACCCCTCGTCAGAGATCTACGGAGGCCTTCGCGCCTCCTGGGATTACGGCCCCTTGGGTATCGAATTAAAGAACAACGTGAAGCGTCAGTGGTGGAAGTCGATGATCACTCAACGCGAAGATGTTGTGGGATTGGATTCCTGCGTCATCCTTGCGAAGGAAGTCTGGGAAGCCTCCGGTCACGTGGCTACTTTCTCTGATCCACTTACCGAGTGCATTTCGTGCCATAAGCGTTATCGCGCCGATCACTTGGAAGAAGCGTACGAAGCTAAACATAAGAAACCGGCTGCATCGCTGGCCGAAATTAATTGCCCTAACTGTGGCACGAAGGGTCAGTTCACTGATCCGCGCCAATTCTCTGGTCTCTTAAAGACCTATTTGGGGCCGGTAGAAGATGAGAGTGGTTTGGCATACCTTCGCCCAGAAACTGCCCAAGGAATCTTTATTAACTTCGGAAACGTTTCCACCACTTCGCGCAAGAAGCCACCGTTTGGTATTGGCCAGATCGGAAAGTCATTTCGTAATGAAATCACTCCAGGAAACTTCATCTTCCGCACCCGTGAATTTGAGCAAATGGAAATGGAATTCTTTGTGGTGCCCGGCACTGACGAAGAGTGGCATCAAATTTGGATCGATACTCGCCTTGCTTGGTACAAGGACCTCGGAGTCAATCCGGATCGATTGCGCATCTTCGATCATCCAAAAGAGAAGCTCTCGCACTATTCCAAGCGCACCGCAGACATCGAATACAAGTTTGAATTCGCCGGCACCGACTGGGGCGAGCTTGAAGGCATTGCTAACCGCACAGATTTCGATTTGAAGGCACACTCTGCGGCTTCCGGCCAAGATCTCTCTTGGTTTGATCAGGAATCCGGCGAGCGTTGGGTGCCTTATGTCATCGAGCCTGCAGCTGGTGTGGATCGTTGTGCACTTACCTTCTTACTCGATGCGTACGCAGAAGATGAGGCACCAAACTCGAAGGGTGGCGTCGACAAGCGTGTTGTTTTGCGCCTTGATCACCGTCTCGCTCCAGTAAAGGTCGCAGTACTCCCACTCAGTCGTAACGCAGATCTCTCACCCAAGGCGCGCGATCTTGCTACTGCGCTTCGCAAGAATTGGAATGTGGAATTTGACGATGCTGGTGCCATCGGACGTCGTTATCGTCGACAAGATGAGATTGGTACTCCGTTTTGTATCACCATCGACTTTGAGACGTTGGACGATCAAGCGGTCACCATTCGCGAACGCGACACCATGGCGCAAGAACGTATCTCCCTCGATCAGGTGGAGCAATGGTTAGCCCCCAAACTTCTCGGTTGCTAATCGGGCAGACCGAGATTTCGCCGCCAGTTGTTTTGGCGCCGATGGCGGGCATCACCAACGCTGCATTCCGCACGCTCTGTCGCGAGCAAGGTGCAGGGCTATTTGTTTCAGAAATGGTGACGGCTCGCGCGCTTGTAGAGCGTCATCCAGAGACGCTGCGCATGATTAAACCAGCACCGGGGGAGACTCCTCGCAGCGTGCAGCTTTATGCGGTTGCACCCAACACCGTGCGCGATGCCGTTCTCATGCTCTGCAGTGAGGGATTAGTTGACCACATCGATCTAAATTTTGGTTGCCCGGTACCTAAGGTGACTCGCAAAGGTGGTGGATCGGCTCTTCCCTATAAGCGTCGACTCTTCAGTGCGATTGTGAGCGCAGCTGTTGATGCAGCTAAACCATTTGATATTCCCGTCACCGTCAAAATGCGCAAAGGCATAGACGATGATCACCTCACTTTCTTGGAAGCTGGACGTATCGCGGCCGACGCTGGCGTGCATTGGGTATCGCTACACGGCCGCACTGCGGCGCAAATGTATGGCGGCAAAGCTGATTGGAACGCGATCGCTGCTCTCGTGGCTGAATTGCAGCCCTATGGGACGCCCGTGCTGGGCAACGGTGATATTTGGAGCGCTCCGGATGCGCTGCGCATGATGGAGGAAACCGGGTGCGCTGGTGTTGTTGTCGGTCGTGGATGCTTAGGTAGGCCATGGCTCTTCGCCGAACTCGCGGCTGCATTTGCCGGGCGCCCCATTCCGGCAGCGCCCAAATTAGATGAGGTGGGTGGAGTGATGTTGCGCCATGCCCACCTCCTGGCTTCTTACTTTGAAGATGAATTGCGTGGATGCCGTGATTTTCGCAAGCATGTGGCGTGGTACCTCAAAGGATTCTCGGTGAAGAATCATTTGCGCGTGGGTCTAGCAGAAGTCTCAACTTTGGCGGAAATGGCCACCATGATCGACGAGTTG
>WLIL01000125.1 GCA_009702245.1 Actinomycetota bacterium | reverse complement strand
GAATGTGGCTACAAAAATATCGACCGGTTCATCGTAAATTTCCTGAGGCGTGGCTATTTGAAGAAGTTTGCCATTATTCATTACTGCTACTCGGGTCCCCATAGTCATTGCCTCGGCTTGATCATGGGTGACATAGAGCGTAGTGATGCCTAACTCTCTTTGAAGAGCGGAAATACGGGTGCGTGTACTCGCTCGCAACTTGGCATCAAGGTTTGAGAGCGGTTCGTCCATCAGGAATAACTGAGGTTTGCGCACAATGGCACGCCCCATTGCAACTCTTTGCCGCTCACCACCAGAGAGTTCTTTAGGCTTTCGCTCCAATAACCCTTCCAGGCCTAAGAGGGCGGCGCTCTCTTTTACGCGCATCGTTATTTCTCGGGCATCATTACCAGCAATTTTCAGAGCGAAGCCCATATTCTCTGCAACGCTCATATGCGGATAGAGCGCGTAGGACTGAAAGACCATCGCCACATCTCGATCTTTCGCATCAAGGCGCGAGATGTCTTTACCATCGAGAATGATTGAGCCCGAGTCGAGCTGTTCCAGACCAGCGAGCATTCTTAACGTGGTGGATTTTCCGCTACCCGATGGACCCACCAAGACGAGAAATTCGCCGTCTTCAATCTCCAAGTTGAGGTCGGATACTGCTGCCTCTGCGCTCCGGTCGTAGTGGCGCGTGATGCCACGCAAGCTGACAACAGCCATCGATTTCTCCATTCTCCCGGCAGGAACGTGCCGGACGATCCTTAGGATGAATGACAGGACGAATGAGCAAGATGAGCATAAGGGCTGAGTGGAGCAGGCTGGTAGCGCGCTAGGCTATGGCTGTGTCAGACGGACCCCTGAGCTGGGGCGCATTCTTCGCCAACGCTGCGCTTGTGCTCGCCTTCATTCTCATCGCGGCTGTCTTTGTCGCTGCCGAAATTGCTCTGATCTCCCTACGAGACGGTCAGGTTCGCGCCTTGTCCGAACGCGGGCGCCGAGGTGAAAAAGTTGCCAAACTGGCCGAACACCCCAATCGCTTTTTGGCGGCTGCACAAGTCGGAATTACCGTCTCTACCTTGCTTTCAGCCGCATTGGGCGCTGAGCGCCTCGGACGATTTCTTACCCCCACATTTGCTACGTGGGGGCTCAGTGAAGCTGTTGCAGATGTGCTTGCTCTGGTGCTGGTGACTTTGGGGGTTGCTTACGTATCTCTCGTTCTTGGCGAGTTGGTCCCTAAACGATTGGCCTTGCAAAAGACCGAAGCAATTGCACTGGCAGCTGCCCCCACTATCGATCGTATTGCAATTCTCTTTCGTCCAGTCATTTGGATATTGTCCAGATCGACTGACGTGGTGGTTCGCCTCTTCGGAGTTGACCCGCATAAATCGAGAGATGCAATAAGTGAAGAAGAGATCATCAACTTGGTGAGTGGACATGCCTCACTAGGAATCACTGAACGAGAGATTGTTGAAGAAGTATTTAATGCCACAGACCGACAGATTCATGAGTTCATGATTCCTCGTACCGAAGTAGATTTCTTGGATCAGAGCATGACTGTGTCGGAGGCGCGAGATATCGCACTCACCCAGGCGCATTCACGTTATCCGGTACGTAGGGATTCGGCTGACGACATTGTGGGCTTTATTCACGTACGTGATCTCCTAGACCCAGCCCGCACTTCAATGGCGCTCTCTGGATTTGTTCGCCCGCTGCTCTTCTTGCCAGGTACCAAACTGCTCATACCAGCATTGAACGAAATGAAGCTTGGTCGCCATCACATGGCGATTGTGCTCGATGAATACGGCGGGACAGATGGAATCATCACACTCGAAGATATCGTCGAGCAGATTCTTGGAGACATTCAAGACGAGTATGACGACGAAGAGAGTGTGACCACCCAAGCGCTCTCGGGAGAGTATGAAGTTGATGGTCTTACCTCTTTGGAGGACTTACTCGAAGAGACCAACATTGAGCTTCCCGAAGGCCCTTATGAGACTTTGGCCGGATTCATCCTTCATCACCTTGGACGGCTACCAGAAATAGGCACGCGCTTTTCTCAGGGGGGTATCTCCTTTGAGATCTTGGCACTTGATGGAAAGCGCATTTCGCGAGTGCAATTGCGAGTTGATGACCCGGAAGATGGAAATTCCGATGCATCAAACGAACCTGAGATGGAAGAATAGAGCTATGCCTCGCGTCCTCTCAGGAATCCAGCCGACTCATGACTCTTTCCATCTGGGAAATTATCTGGGAGCTGTGCGTCAGTGGGTGTCGCTCCAAGAGAGCCACGATGCTTTCTACTGCGTAGTGGACCTTCATGCGATCACTGTGGAACACGACCCAGAGGCGCTTCGCCACCGCACCTTGCTCTCCATTGCCCAATTAGTAGCCGCGGGTCTTGATCCAGCGCGCTGCACCCTCTTCGTGCAGTCACAGGTCCCCGAGCATTCCCAGCTCGCCTGGGTGCTTAGTTGCATCACAGGATTTGGCGAAGCCTCACGGATGACACAATTTAAAGATAAGAGTCAAAAGGGTGGTCTTGATCGGGCTACCGTGGGTCTCTTTACATATCCCATCTTGCAAGCTGCCGATATTTTGCTCTATCAAGCCGATGAAGTGCCGGTGGGAGAAGACCAACGACAACATATCGAGCTCACACGTGATCTTGGGCAACGGTTCAATACTCGTTTTGGAGAAACGTTCACCATCCCGAAGGCACATATCGTCAAGAGCACAGCGAAGATCACTGATCTTCAGGAGCCCACATCGAAGATGAGCAAGTCTGCCTCTTCGACGGCTGGCATTATTGAATTGCTAGACGATCCTGCATTAACTCTAAAGAAAATTAAGAGTGCTGTTACGGATACGGGACGTGAAGTGCAATTCAATGAGAATGAGAAGCCCGGGATTTCTAACTTGCTTACTATTTTCTCTGCTCTCTCGGGCGATGCCATTCCAGATATTGAGAAGCGCTATTCAGATAAGGGGTATGGCGACTTCAAAAAGGATGTTGCAGAATTAGTAATTGGATTTGTGGAGCCATTCAAGAAGCGCACTGAGGAAATCATGAGTGACAAAGGTGAGTTAGAGAGAATTCTCAAAGTTGGGTCTGAAAAAGCCGGCGTAGTTGCCCAGGATACTTTGCAACGCGTTTATGACGCGGTGGGCTTCATACGACGATAACGGGCGCGTTTCCACATTTTAATTCGCACACGCAATCTCAGAAGTACAACAAGAAGTATGGGAATCAAGATGAGTTTTATCGGAAGCCCTGATGGGGAAATTCCCGAGCTCTGAGTAACGACCTTTTCGGCTTTAGCGAGTTTGGCATTTGCCGGCGCTTTGGGGGCTAGGTTGGCTGCTGCCTCAAGTGGCTCTACGAGTACGCCAATGGGCGTGACTTTTCCACGTGCCTTAAATCCCCAGTTGAGAAGCTTCACTGCCAGCGAGTCGCGGCCATATGGAAGGTGCATCATCGTGATGATGATTGTGTGACCATTCCGGGTTGCGGCTCCCACATAAGTGTTCTTGCCTTGCGTGGTGTATCCAGTCTTTACACCAATCGTTCCTGAATAGGTGGTGAGTAATTTATTTTGGTTATAAATAGGTAGTGGCTTATTTCCTTTTCCAGAGCCGAGAAAGTTGTATTTCGTGGTAGCTGCATAACGTCGAAAGTCTTCACGCTTAAGTGCCTCTCGGCTAATGAGGGCTAAGTCATATGCGCTAGAAACTTGCCCGGGCCTATCTAATCCATGTGGGCTTCGTGGGACAGTATCAAAGGCTTGGATGCGATTTGCTTCACTTTGCATATATGCAAGTGTCTTAGTGAGGCCACCAGCTGAATGCGCGAGTGCCATTCCAGAGTCGTTTGCGGAGAGCAGGAAGAGAGCATGCCAGAGCGAGTCGATCGAATATGGGCGTCCCGGGTAAATTCCGGCTTTCGTGCCATCCACTTGGGTGTCGCTCAGCTGACCGATGTACTTGGCGCTCTTATCGAGACGAGGTAAAAGTGCCAGAGCAGTTAATGTCTTAAGAGTGCTTGCTGGGGGTAATTTCTTGTGTGGATTCTTGGCTGCAAGAATTTCTCCAGTGTCAAGGTCTGCAATAAGATATGAATCAGCTTCGGTCGCTGGCAGGGCCCCTATCCCTGGTACCGAATTTACGATGATGCCAGTACCAAGTGCTGATCCGCCGATGACATCGGCCGCGTGTGCCGGCAGCGCAGGAGTGGTCAACAAAGAGCCGACGAGCACCGTCAGTGCCAGGCCGGTAAGCGTAGATTTTCCGCAAATAACCATCTGCCTGCAGGTTAGGCAATGGGGCCCTGTAGAGCAGGGTTGCCACACCGAGCTAGATGCGGTGGCCTGCCGGAGAACTTGTGAGAACAGCCACAGCTGTTGGGCGATAGGGGGAGTCAGGCGCTACCGTGGAGATCATGTCTGCCACACCGCCCTCGAGTGTTCCCAACCCATCGGGTCGCACCGAATCTGGGCTGCCCTTTAAGGCGCGGTATGAGGCAGCTGATCTCGATGGCTGGATTCCAGCCGAACGTATCGGTGTGCCGGGCGCCTTTCCCTATACCCGCGGTATTCACTCCACCATGTATGTCGGCAGACCATGGACGATGCGTCAATACGCAGGTTTTGGATCGGCGAAGGAATCGAATCTGCG
>WLIL01000124.1 GCA_009702245.1 Actinomycetota bacterium | reverse complement strand
GCAGGCCTTAGCGATCTCCACAATGTCCGTCACGTCTGGTGAGAGCTTGGCAAAGATCGGAAAGGCCCCGCCTACATTGCGTCGCACCGCAGAGATGACCTCGGCCGCCGAATGTGGTTGACAAGCAAAGACCAGTCCACGATTAGCGACGTTCGGACAGGAGATATTCACCTCGAGAGCAACGACGCTTTCGCCCGCTCGCTTGACACGCGATGCTAAGCGACCAAACTCTTCAACATCGTTACCAGCGATGGAAACAATGGTGCGCACACCCTTAGAGGCCAACCAAGGAATGTCGTGCTCGAGAAAATCATCAATCCCAGGTCCTTGTAAACCTATTGAGTTAAGCATGCCGCTCGGAGTCTCGGCCATTCGCGGAGTGGCCCTACCGGAACGAGGCAACATCATGATGGATTTGGTGACCACCGCGCCAATTGTGGTGAGATCGACGAACTGAGAGAGCTCCTTCCCCGATGCAGCACACCCACTTGCGGTGAGCACGGGTGAAGGAAGTACAAGCGAGCCAAGTTTCGTGTCTAAATTCACTTCGACAGGAAGTCCGCGGCCGCCTTTGGGAACCACTCGAATGGAAGTCATTAGTGCCCACTCGACTTTGGGGCACCAAGGGTTTCTTCCGGAACAGAGCCGATGCTCTCCCAGAGAACTCGATCACCCGCGAAGACCGGACCGTCAACACAAGAGCGGGACATTCGAACCACACCATCACTTCCGCGAACAGGAAGGACGCACGTCATACAAATACCAATTCCGCAAGCCATCGACTCCTCGACCGCGAATTGCACCATGACATCGAATTCACCTCCCAAAGCCGTTATCGCAGAGAGCATCGGCATGGGACCACAGGCGTAGATGACATCGATATTCGAACGTTCAAGAATTGACCGCGCAGCATCTGTCACGCGACCTTGCACACCTAGTGATCCATCGTCGGTAGCGATACTCAGAGCATTTGTGACTCGGCGAGCTTCGAGAGTTCCAAAAAGACGATCTGCAGATGCCGCACCAAGAGCCATATCAACTCGACATCCACGTTGGCGTAACGCATCAGCAAGCATGAAGAGCGGTGCTGATCCATATCCACCGCCTACCAAAAGTGCATGGACTGGGTCTTTCGGGAGCGGGAATGGTCGCCCTAGCGGACCCACCACATTAATCATTTGATGCGGAGCGAGTGCTGCGAGCCATCGCGTGCCTGCGCCGTGCGCAGAAATCACTAATTCGAGTGTCCCACCATAAAGTCCGCGCTCTTGCGCCTGATAGACCGAAAATGATCGACGAAGTAGCGTCGATGTGCTCTCACCCCCACCCGCGAGTGCCACGAAATTACCAGGCCGGATTCTTTCTGGGATCCCTGGAACGACGATGGTAATTAGGTGATAAGCGCCTACGCGCTTATTAGAAAGCAACTCGCCTTCTACCTGCAGTGGTTGGAAATTCATTTCGCCACCGGAAGTAACCACTCCTGAAGAGATTGCACCACGCCTCCCCCACGCCTGCGCGACTCAATGCCTTGGACGGCCGCGACAAATCCTTGAATTGTTGTGATGCACGGTACCCCACGAGTGATGGCCGCGGTACGGATTCGCCAGCCATCTCGCCTCGGCCCCGATCCTACTGGCGTGTTAATCACCAGCGAGATCTCTCCCCGAGCGATCAGTGCAGAGATCGAATCTTCTCCCCTGCCCTCAGATTCCTTAGCAACCAATTGGGCCGGAATGCCGTGCTTGGCTAGCACCTCCAGCGTGCCCTGAGTGGCGACCAGGCTGAAACCTAAATCAATGAGGCGAGAGGCCGGTACTACCATCGCTCTTTTGTCCCGATCTGCAACAGAAATAAAGACTGCCCCTCCTGTGGGCAGTGGACCAAATGCCGCAATCTGGCTCTTCGCGTAAGCCGCTCCAAAAGTTTTGTCGATTCCCATCACCTCACCAGTCGACTTCATCTCCGGACCAAGGAGGGATTCCACGCCGCTACCATCTGGCTTCCGGAAACGATTCCATGGCAGCACCGCTTCCTTGACTGCAATTCCGCCCTGAGGGATCAGTCCAGTGTCCAAAAACGGAAGATGACCTGAGATGCGTAGGTCGCTAATGGTCTTGCCAACCGAGATCAGCGCGGCCGCCTTCGCCAGCGCTACTCCAGTGGCTTTACTGACAAATGGAACGGTTCGTGAAGCTCGAGGATTTGCTTCCAGAACGTAGAGAATGTCACCAGCTAATGCGAATTGAATATTGATCAATCCCCGCACGCCCACGCCCTCCGCGATTTTGAGAGTTGCTTCGCGTATGCGTTTCTCTTCATTAGCTCCGAGAGTGATAGCCGGCAAAGTACACGCCGAATCTCCGGAATGCACGCCAGCTTCCTCAATATGTTCCATGATGGCTCCAAGGAAGAGTTCGTTCCCATCGTAAAGTGCGTCTACGTCAATTTCGATGGCATCATCAAGAAAGCGATCTACCAGGACTGGATGATCCGGACTCACGCGAGTGGCCCTCGTGATGTACTCGGTCAATGCCGCATCATCGTAAACAATTTCCATGCCACGACCCCCGAGAACGTACGATGGCCGTACGAGGACTGGGTAACCGATGCGCTGAGAAATCGCTAATGCTTCATGAGTTTCATTGGCCGTGCCATGTGCTGGCGCAATGAGACCCGCTTGTGCAAGAACGCGACCGAACTCGCCTCGATCCTCCGCCCGATCAATCGCCTCTGGATCCGTACCGATGATCGGAACGCCGCGCGCCTTGAGAGCCGCCGCCAGACCAAGGGGAGTTTGCCCACCAAGTTGCACCAGCACTCCAGCAATGGGGCCAGCCTGTGACTCAGCCTCAAATATTTCCATCACGTCTTCCAGCGTCAAAGGCTCAAAGTAGAGGCGATCGGAGGTGTCATAGTCAGTAGACACCGTTTCTGGATTGCAATTCACCATAATCGTATGGAAGCCAGCCGCACGCAATGCAAACGATGCATGAACGCAGGAATAATCGAACTCGACTCCTTGGCCGATTCGATTAGGACCACTTCCAAGAATCATTACTGCAGGTACTTCACGTGGTGACACCTCGGACTCGTCGTCATAAGTTGAATAGTGATAAGGGGTAGAGGCTTCAAACTCTGCCGCGCAGGTGTCGACGGTTTTATAGACTGGGCGAATGCCTAAGGCATGACGGATGCCAGTAATTACACTCTCTTCACTCTTACGTAATTGTGCTATTTGTAAGTCAGAGAAGCCATGACGCTTAGCCCTCTTCAAGATGAGCCCATCTAGCGAACCCGCCGACCTCACCTCGTTGGCGACCTCTGCAAGCAACAAGATCTGATCCAGAAACCAAGGATCAATTCTAGTGATCGCATGTATTTCTGAGATGCTCGAGCCAAGAAAAAGTGCACGCTGGACAAAATTGATGCGTGATTCTGTCGGTCTCCTCATACCCTCCAAGGAAATCGCCAACTCCGCAGCAGCGTCCGTTGCCGCCGACCAATCAAAGGCGGCGCCTGGTCGCTCGAGGGAGCGCAACGATTTTTGCAGCGCCTCGGTGAAGTTGCGGCCAATCGCCATCGCCTCACCCACGCTCTTCATCGTGGTCGTGAGCGTGGTATCTGCCAGTGGAAACTTCTCAAATGCAAATCTGGGTGCCTTAACAACAACATAATCCAATGTAGGTTCGAATGAGGCCGGAGTCTTCTTGGTGATGTCGTTGGGTATTTCATCTAACGAGTAACCGATTGCCAACTTCGCAGCGATCTTTGCGATAGGGAAGCCAGTTGCCTTGGATGCCAAGGCGCTTGAACGAGAGACCCTTGGGTTCATTTCGATCACGATGACTCGACCACTCAGAGGGTCGACCGCAAACTGAATATTGCACCCGCCCGTATCCACTCCTACTTCGCGAATAATTGCAATGGATAAGTCGCGAAGATGCTGATACTCCACATCAGTGAGCGTCATAGCTGGAGCAACGGTGATTGAATCTCCCGTATGGACGCCCATCGGATCGAAATTCTCAATAGAACAGACAACAACAACGTTATCTTTGCGATCTCGCATGAGCTCTAGCTCGAATTCCTTCCATCCGATGATGGACTCCTCGAGCAAGACCTCTTGTGTCGGACTATGACGTAGACCGGCGCCACCGATGCGCTCTAGATCCACTAGGTCATAAGCAATGCCGCTACCTAGACCTCCCATGGTGAAGGAAGGGCGAATCACCACAGGAAAACCGAGTACCTCTGCACCTGAGACAAGATCTTCCTGCGTATGGCAGATATAGCTACGCGCAGATTCACCGCCTACCTTCGCAACGATGCCCTTGAATATTTCGCGGTCTTCACCGCGTCTAATCGCATCGATATTGGCCCCAATTAGTTCGACACCATACTTCACAAGAATTCCCTCTTCGTGAAGTGCAATTGCGGCGTTGAGAGCTGTTTGTCCGCCAAGCGTTGCCAAGATCGCATCAGGTCTTTCGATCTGAATAATGCGCTCAATAAATTCAGTGGTAATCGGTTCAATATAGGTGGCGTCCGCAAACTCAGGATCAGTCATAATCGTTGCCGGGTTTGAGTTGATGAGCGAGACTCGAATTCCCTCAGCTTTGAGTACGCGACAGGCTTGGGTACCTGAATAATCGAATTCGCAAGCCTGACCAATAACGATGGGACCGGACCCGATGACG
>WLIL01000123.1 GCA_009702245.1 Actinomycetota bacterium | reverse complement strand
ATCCCGACGGAATTACCCGCCAGCGGTGCCTTTCGTGCCTCCGGAACCCAGGTGGTGATGTACGCCATCACTTCGGTCTGCGCCGCTTCCAGAGAAGTGCCGTTTTCAAGTTCTTTGATGAGGCCTGATTCGGTGTGCATGTTGGTAACAAATTCATTCATGGTGAAGCCGGTCGGTGGCTTGATGATGATATCCACGCCGTCACCAAGTGGATTCAAATCAGCATCAGTGACGATGACTGCAATTTCGATTAGAGCATCTTTCTCGAGATCAAGACCGGTCATCTCGCAATCGATCCACACAATGCGATCGTTAATCTTGTCGCCGATGATCGGATCTATTTTGCTCTCGCTCATTTCGATTCCTTAGCTGCTGCTACTTCTTCGGGACGAGGTTGCGCGGCGCGCCAGCCAATGAAGAATTGTAGAACGCAAAGAGAGGCAAGAAAGAAGTAAGGGGCTTTCCACGAATCCGTTGCTTGATGGATCTGACCCACAATGATGGGGCCCAGGGCTGCCACGATGTAGCCCACACCTTGAGCCATGGCCGAAAGGGGGCCGGCTTCAGAAAGCGATCGCGCTCGCAGTGCGATCATGACAAGTGCGGTGGGGAAGGAAGATTGGCCAATGCCCAGGAGAATGATCCAGAGAAGTGGCGCGGTGTCATGGGCTGCCGCCATGCCGATAAATCCAATAAGTGAAGCGCAACTCACAAGCACCATCGGTTTACGTTGATCCAAACCGCGACCAAGCCAGAGTGGAATGAGTAGTGAACAAGGAATGGATATTCCCGTGGTTAACGCGAGCAGGGAGCCCGCAGACGCAGGGGAGTGACCCCAATCGATGAGAGTCTTAGGCAGCCAGGCGACAGTTGTGTAGAAAGTTGTTGATTGAATCCCCATGTAGAGCGTGACGTACCACGACATCGGATCACGAAAGATAGCGCGCCACGGTGCTTTCTGAATTGTGGTTGCTACATGTGCGTTGGAGTGGTGTCGGGCGACCGGAATCCACAAGATCAACGCAGTGAAGGGAATGATCACCCAGATGGCGATGCCGCCTCGCCAATTATGTGTGGTGGCATTGGAGATAGGCACGGAGAGCGCGGCGCCCATGGTCGCAAAGATTGCAAGCACCACGGTGTAGACCGGCATGATTTTTGTGAGGTTAGAGCCGAAATCGCGTTTGATGATCACTGGTACCAATACGTTCAGCGCAGCGATCGCAAGGCTGGCGATCACAGTCCCAAGAAAGAGCGCAGTCGAGTTAAAAAGAGCGCGTAATGAAAGTGCGACCACCAGGGTGCCAATGAAAAAGAGAATTGCGCTTTCCGTGGGCTTGCGTCTTGCAAACTTCGAGATTCCGATGGGTGCGGCCAATCCAAAGAGGATAAGAGGAATCGAGGTCAACGCGGCGAATTGGCTCAGCGAGAGGTGGAGGTCGCTACGAATCGCGTTGATTTGGGGCGGAACCGAGGTCAAGGCGGAGCGCTGGGAGGCGGCGACCGCCATGAGTGCTACGACTTCCCGACCTCTCTTCACTCCAGCGAGCCTACCTTTGCGGAAGACCCTTGAGTTAATTCAGCCTCCGTTCACTTTGAATCCACTTATCTGGCGTGGCGCAGGTGGGGAGCCGTAGCAAGATAGCGGCATGAGCACCCCGACCTCGGTTCCGCTCCAATCGGAGATCCCGCCGGCGCGCGCAATCATCCTTACACGCCGCCTTTCTGACCGCGTCTTTCGCGGAGTTGTGACTGCAGGCGGATTCGTTTCGCTCATCGTTCTCGGATTGATTGCCCTCTTCTTAGCCTCTCGAAGTATAGATATTTTCAAGACTTTCGGATTTGGATTTATTACTGAGTTCAAATGGGATTCGGGAGACCCAGATAACGGCATTCCGCCGGTGCTTGGAATTGGCGCCATGCTCATTGGCACCATTGTTACTGCAGTTGTGGGTCTTGTAATTGCTCTCCCCGTTTCTGTCGGCATGGCGCTCTTCCTTGAGTACTACATGCCTATCCGATTGAAGAAGTCACTCACCATGGTGATTGATTTGATGGCGGCCATTCCATCGGTCATTTTCGGGTTGTGGGGTTTCTTCGTACTTATGCCGCATGCAATTTATTGGGCGAAGTTGCTGCACAAGTACTTTGGTTGGATTCCATTCCTCGATGTACAAGCTCCAATCTTCGAGCGTTCGCCATTTATCGCTGGGCTAATACTGAGCATCATGATCATCCCGATCGTCACTTCGATCTCACGCGAAGTCTTTTCTCAAGTTCCACTCGATCGAATTCAAGCCGCCTACGCGCTGGGCGCGACACGGTGGACGATGATCAAAGCGGTGGTACTTCCCTTTGGTTCAAGTGGGATCGCTGGTGGGGCGATGCTGGGACTCGGCAGAGCTATGGGTGAAACCGTGGCGGTATATCTCGTACTTAATCTTTACTTCCAACCGAACTTCCAAGTCCTCTTCTCGGCTGGTGGATCAGTTGCATCGATGATTGTCACGAAGTTTGGTGAGGCTGGGCAGCTAGAACTTCAAGGTTTAATGGCCGCAGGTCTCGTGCTCTTTATCGTCACGTTGATTATTAACTTCCTCTCCAACATGATCGTGAAGCGCACCTCTAGGACGGGTAACTAAGATGAGCGCCCAAGTCCCAGAACTTGAAGTCCGAGACTTTTCGTCGGTTTCGCCTCAGAAACCTTGGAAGTTATCGCCTCGCGAAGTGGCAATTAATGCCTCAACCATTCTTATTGCCCTCATTCTTTCGCCGATCATCGTGCAAGTCACCCCACTAAAGGGAAAGCTCGGTTTAGTTCTCACCTTCATTCTGGTTGCCATGGTCGGAAATATCGTGCTCTCGTTTTTACGGCAAGGTGTACAAGCGATCGGTAACTCCATTGCCTCAACATTCATTTACTTAGCGGCGGGGTTAGTGCTGCTTCCGGTGGCGAGCATTTTCTTCACGGTAATCATGCGGGGTTATCACGCAGTGCGTATCAACACCTTCACGCAAGACATGTCAGTGACGCAGTCAGATGGGCCGTACACCGAAGGTGGCGCTTTGCACGCGATCCTCGGAACTCTCATGCTGGTCCTCATTGCATCGCTCATCAGTGTTCCGATTGGGATTCTCACTGCGTTATACCTCACCGAAGTAAAGGGTCGAGCAGAAGGTACGATTCGCTTCCTTGTTCAAGCCATGAGCGGCGTGCCATCGATCGTTGCTGGCCTCTTCATCTACTCCGTTCTAATTGTGGGAGCCGGCGGTCACTACTCCGGATTTGCGGGGGCGCTCTCGCTCTCGATTCTTATGTTGCCGACGGTTGCACGCACCGCTGAAGAAGTTCTTAAACTTATTCCACGCGATCTTCGTGAAGCAGGCGTCGCGCTCGGCGGCACCCAATGGCGCACGGTCGTCATGGTGGTTGTTCCGGCCGCTCGCAGCGGCATTGTCACCGCAATTATTTTGGGTGTTGCACGGGTTGCCGGCGAGACTGCTCCGCTCCTACTCACCATTCTTGGGAGCACTACGACGCACCTTAATCCCACGGATGCACCGATATCAGCGCTACCGCTTTACACCTTTAATTTATTGCGTACTGGACTCAACGTCGCCATCGACCGTGCTTGGACTGGCGCACTTGTCCTGATGATTCTCGTACTCATCCTCTTTGTGTTGGCTCGTTTGGCTTCAGGGAGGAAGAAATGAGTGACGTGATGGAATTTGAAGGTAATAAGGATAATATTTCAACCAAGGCGTACCTGGAGGAAGCAGTGTCACAACCAGAGATCTCATCACTTGCGTCCGTAGCGAGTCATCATTCGGCGCCCGGCTCTCAGCCACTCGGCACAGGCCTTGAGGCGCGTGGTGTCCATGCATGGTTTGGCAAGCATCACGCGTTGGCTGATGTGAACCTTGACTTCCCCGCAGGCACTGTCACTGCGTTGATTGGTCCATCGGGCTGCGGTAAATCCACCTTCCTGCGAACTCTCAACCGGATGCACGAATTCATTCCAGGTGCTGCCATGGCTGGCGAAGTTCTTCTCGATGGCAAAGATATTTATGAACCAGGAACGGATGTCACCAAGATTCGTTTGAAGGTAGGCATGGTTTTTCAGAAGCCAAACCCTTTCCCATCTATGACAATCGCAGAGAACGTCCTTTCGGGTCTCAAATTGGCTCAGTTGAAGACGACAAATAAAGACGACCTACTTGAAGAGTGCTTGCATCGCGCTGGTCTATGGAATGAGGTCAAGGATCGCCTCAAGGCGCATGGTGGTTCGCTCTCTGGCGGGCAACAGCAACGTCTCTGTATCGCACGGGCACTTGCCGTAAAGCCAGAAGTACTCTTGATGGATGAGCCCTGCTCAGCACTCGATCCAGGCTCCACCCTGAAGATCGAAGAGACTGTGCGTCAACTGATCGAATCGGTCATCGTCGTGATTGTGACGCACAATATGCAACAAGCAGCTCGCGTCTCTGATTACACCGGCTTTTTCTTGAGCGATGGTGGGCCTGGTCAATTGATCGAAACTGCGCCGACGAGCGAGATCTTCTCACGTCCGAAAGATCCCCGCACTGAGGCCTACGTCACCGGCCGCTTCGGCTAAATTTCAGCCTTCTTTCGTGCGCAAAATCTAGACACCTACTGTTCACCTTCGCTTCGGGTGACGTTTGCCCAAGTGAGGGTTGTCGTTTCTCTCGGGTGCATAACTTTCTACTTGTAAGACACCTACTCACACGAAAAGGACCCCGAATGACTTCACGTCTTGGACGTCGATTTAACATCGGAGCAATTACGCTCGCCTCTGCTGCCCTTGTTGGCGCACTGGTTGCAGCTCCTGCTCACGCAGCAGTAACCATCAGCGGCTCCGGCTCAACGTTCGTCAAGAATCTTCTT
>WLIL01000122.1 GCA_009702245.1 Actinomycetota bacterium | reverse complement strand
TCCCTGTTCTCTACTTCGAGGTTCTCAGTACCTAAGACGCTGGGGGCGGCGGTTTGGTTCCCGCCACCGGAAGTCTTTCCGCCGGGGCTGCCTTGGCTGAGCCGGGGATCGAGCTCGCTCAAGATAGCGGCTAGCGCAGCTTTCCCTCGAGAGCAGCGGCTCTTGATGGTGCCGGCGGGGACTCCCAAGGTGGCGGAGGCCTCCTCCACGGAGAGCCCCTCCATGATCACGAGTACGAGCGCGGCCCGCTGATCCGGATCGATCTCCATGAGCGCCTTCATCACGGTTTGGCGTGAGGTGATCTCTTCGCTCTGATCTTCTACGCTGAAAGTCTCGGTGTACTGATCGACATCTACGTTGACGTCGCTCTTGCGGTACTTACGCGCTACATCCATCGCGCAGTTATGCACGATCTGATACATCCAGGTAGTGAACTTTGAATCACCTTTGAATTGATGTGCACGTTTGAAGAGTGCAATTGATGCCTCTTGCATAGCTTCTTCAGCGAGGGTGGCATTTCCTAAAAATTTCAGCGAGAGCGACCAGATGAAATCCCGGCGACGAATCAACAGCGCCTCAAGGGCGCGTGGATGTCCACTCACAAAAGCAGCGAGTAACTCTTCGTCACTCGCATGCTCAAAACTGAGCTCCAGCACACCGCCTCCAGGGGACTTAACTTCCCTAAGAGTACTTGGTGTGCTGGAGCTCTGTTTACTTCTACGCCCGCTTGGCAGGCTATTTATACTGGTGGATCAGGCTTACATCATCCCGTCTTCGGTGGGGACGAAGGTGACGGTGAAGGGATTACTTACTACCTGACGTTGCATACCTGACTTCAAAACCTTGAGGCGGTAGGTGACATCGTGGCCACACCATTCGGTGGAGTTGCCGTAGTCGTTTTCACAGAATGGATTGACGCGAATGAGTGCAACACCGGCAGTATCAGTACGAGTCTGTACCTCAGTGGTCCATGAGCGATCAAAGGGATCTTGTACTTCAAGCATGACGCGACGGCCAGGGCCAGGCATCCCGACGGTGACTTTGAGAGCTGGGATCTGTAGCGCATCGTCGTAATCATCTTCCGAGAAGTCGCGGAACTTCTTAGAAACGCCATCTTCCCAACCCCAGGTAACAACCTGTTGCTTGTTCACGGTGACGGTCGGATTATCGAGTGCTTGGGCGGGAGCTGCAGTGAGCATCCCGGCTGAAAGGACGAGAGCTGCAAGGCTACCGGCGAGGGTCTTTACTGAGTGCTTCATGGTTTCTCCTAAGTTGTAGTGGTCTTCGTTCGATACCCCTTTGACTCCCGGACCCCAGAGTTCGGTTCCCGAGATCTTTGGAATATTTCTTGTGAGAATTCGGGGAACCGAAAAGGCTCTCTATCCGTCTCAGCCATAGTGGAGGAGTATCTGGTGGGTATAGGGAGAGGCTTCTCTCGCCTACCATTGGACTTAGGTAAATCTGCAGATCAGCGGTCTATCAAGGAGAATTGAGCGTATGCGAGCGGTGAAGGTAGTAAAGCGAACGGCCGGGGCGGTGGCATTTATTGCCGCGGTCGCTATCGTCGCGCTCGCTGCCTTTGCAGGTCGCTCCGATGCGGTGGTCTTTGGCAGTGAAGTAGCTGACGCCGGAACCAGCGCCCCCTGGGTTGCCTCCATCTGGTATTCAGAGGATGCACACGGGACCCCGGAATTTGTCTGTTCTGGTTCGTTGATTGCTAGCGACATTATTCTTACCGCTGCGCACTGCACTTACGACAAAGGTTTTTACTGGGTGCGGCTGAAGTCAGACACCCTCGAATCAGATGAACCACTTCGTAAAGTCTCTGGTGTGTGGCGCCATGCGCGATACAGCACAAAGACGGGGCAGAACGATTTAGGTCTCTTGCGCTTACGCACACCTGTTGAAGATGTGAAGCCCATGGTGCTTCCTACTTCTGCCGAAATTAAAAAGGTAACGGCAGCGAAGACTTTCCGAATTCTCGGATGGGGCGAGGATCAAGATTCCAACGTGGCGAAATTCTTGCGCGCAGCGACTCTCGACAATCAAGATCTTGCAGCTTCCAAGGTCTACGGTCGACTCTTTAATAAGGCGACCATGCTTGCCAGTGGTAAGTACATCAAGAGCGAGCGCCTCTACGCCGGTGGCTGTCACGGTGATTCCGGTGGACCGCTCACTACCAAGCTCGGCGGTAAGACAGTGCTGGCTGGGCTCACGAGTTGGGGTTCGGCATCGGGTTGCGATCGCGGCAAGCCCACCATCTTTACTCGCGTGAGCTACTACTTGGCAGATATCAAAGCCGGCACTGCACTTGTACGCCGAAGCGTTTACGGACGATTGATTCCTGAAGCTGTGCAATCTCCTGTTATTCAAGGCGATGCCCGCGTGGGCGCCACTCTCTCGTGCGATCAGGGCCAATGGTCAGAAGAAACTGACTCCACCTCCCTTCAATGGACCTCTCCCTCACGCATCTCCGGACAGAGCACCCCGAACATGGTGGTGACCCAAGCCGATGCTGGCCAATTCTTTGAGTGTGAAGTAACCGGAATAAATAAGAATGGCGAAGAGAGAGTACGTGCCACGAAGCTAATTCCACGTGCGCCACTCATCGCTACGAAGCCCACTATCTCTGGCATTACATCAGGTGACACCCCCAAGCTGGGCCAAGCGATCTCTTGTGCTGGTACCAAGTGGACAGATGCCGTTGAGGCTGAGAAGAAGTCTTGGTTCGTTGCAGACATTAATTACGACGGCACCCCTCGTAATGAAGTTGCTATCAAGGATGAGCAAGGCGCTGCCGCAATAGGCACCTTAATCACCCTAGATAAAGAGACAATTCTCGCGGCGCAATCCAAGGGAATCTTCTGCCGTGCCCAAGCGCTCAACGCCGGTGGCATCACATCAGTCTGGGTTTATGTTTCAATACCACGCATCAGTATGCCCTCGCCTTATGTGACGCTCGTAGGCTACGACGGATCCATTGCCCCTTCGGTTGGCACCACTCTCACCTGCAAGCTCGATCGCCCCGAGCAGTACACAAATGTGAAGTATGAGTGGAGCATCCGCCAGGATCGTTCAAACACCGCCTCTGCAGGCTTGGGCTCTACTCCTACTCTTACCTTCACTCGTGAGCTCGTACTCGCTGCGAAAGAGAAGTACCTCGCATGTGATGTCTCTGCGGAGAACATCGTGGGAACTGGCGCCACCACTAACTTCGTTTATGTTCGTGCACCTATCAAGCCCACGTCGATCTCACCAGATATTGCAGGCGTTGACGCCAGCGGTAACGCAACTACTTTTACTGCGAACACTCCTCTGGCCAAGTGCACCTTCCGTGATCTCGTTAAAGATGAGACCGCGATGGTCACTTGGTACTCCGGCAAGGCAGGCAATCTCTCAACGATTAACACCATGCTCGGAGTAGGCCCCGTTCTGCAAATGACACCCAGCATCATCGATGAGATTGTGGGCGGATCGATTATCTGTAAGGCCGTCGTATCGAATATTGCTGGTGATGTCGAAGGTACTGATTACGTGGGTATCGATATGCCAGAAGTTGTTTACTTCTCGCAGACCGGTCACTATTACAAGTTCGTCAGCTCACGTATCTCGTGGCTCGATGCCCGCACCGCTGCCATGGCGACCGAGTACAACGGCTTGAAGGGCTACCTCGCAACTGCCACCACGAAGTCCGAAGAGAATTTGATCAAGCGCAAAGCTGGCGGAAACCAAATCTGGCTAGGTGCAAGCGATGCCGAGAGTGAAGGTTGCTGGAAGTGGACCGACGGTCCAGAGGCAAACCAGAACTTCTTCGCTGCTTCGACCGCAGTGAATTGCGTCGTCAATGCTTCCGTCGGAAATTCTAATTGGGGTGCGAGCGAACCCAATAACACCAATGGCTATGAAAACGTGGCACAGATCAATTCGGATGGCACGTGGAATGATGTGGCTGGAAATAATTCATTCGCTTACGTCATTGAGTACGGCGGGGTAGTCACTCCGCTTACTTATTCACCAGATGCTAATGCGAGCGCAAAGATTTCAATCGTTACACCAGTAGACACTCCTACGGTGCGCGGTACATACACCTTCACGGGCGTGGCAACCGCGGAACGATTCGGTAATTCCTCGATCGCCAAGGTCGGTGTTCGTATTACAAGTACTCTCGGCTTCAGCGCAGGCTCCTATGCACGTGTCTGCCCGACAGGTGGATATAACTGTTACTACAACGGCTATGGGACGAGCGAACTTACCTTCGGAACCTTAGGCGCTGCCGACTACGTCTGGACCCCACCTAGCGGAAACTTCTCCTTCGCCATCGACACCACAACGTGGGCCAATGACACCTACACGGTGACGCTCTTCACCAGAGATTCGAGCGGCCGGATGGCTATCTCGGAATCTAAATTGTTCGTCACTGACAATGTCGGTCCCACCACATCGATCACAACTCCGGCTACTAGCACAACCCAGAGTGGCATCGTTAACGTCACGGGTACCACGCGGGCAGCTGCCACCGGCAGCGCCACCATCAACAAGGTGGGTGTGAAGGTCACTGGCGGCACTGGATTCAGCGCAGGCTCTTATGCACGTGTCTGTCCGTCGGGCGCATACAACTGTTACTACAACGGCTATGGCACCTCTGAGCTCACTTTTGGGACTGTGGGCGTTGCTGACTATGTGTGGACTCCATCATCGGCAGCAGTTTCATTTGCTATCGACACCACGGCGTGGGCAAACGGCACGTACACCATCACTTTCTTCACACGTGATAGCAGTGGTCGCGTGGCAGCTTCCACACCAAACACTTTCACCACTTCTAATGGCGCCCCCACTGCGGCCGTTACTTCACCGGCCAGTGGCGGAGTAGTCAAGGGCATTGGAACATTCACCGGCACGGCTCGTGCT
>WLIL01000121.1 GCA_009702245.1 Actinomycetota bacterium | reverse complement strand
CCACTGCTGTTGTCGAATTGCAGGGAGATCGTCTCGCATGGGAAGAGCGGTTGGGCGATGCTGTTGCTTCCTTTTCCCCTCAATTGGTGGTCTCCGCAGGATTTATGCGCATCGTCTCGCCACGTTTCTTGCAACGATTCCGTGTCATCAATTCCCACCCTTCACTACTCCCGCTCTTCCCTGGGGCCCATGCTGTTCGAGATGCACTACTGGCGGGGGTGAGCCACACGGGATGCACCATTCACTGGGTTGACGAGGGTGTGGATACGGGTGAAGTTATCGCTCAACGGATCGTTGAAGTGCTTCCGGGAGATACTGAGGCAACGTTGCACGAAAGAATCAAAGTCGTGGAGCGTGAACTTCTAGTATCTGTAGTTAAAGCTCTCGTGAAGGGAAATTGAGATGCCAGATTCTCGTAGAAGCGTCACTCGTGCTCTGTTGAGTGTCTATGACAAATCTGGCTTGATTGATTTAGCTCGTAATTTGCATTCACATGGAGTGGAAATTGTCTCTACCGGCTCAACTGCGAAAAATATTTCAGACGCCGGTATACCTGTCACGCCAGTTGAAAGCGTAACTGATTTTCCAGAATGTCTTGATGGTCGTGTGAAGACGCTTCATCCAAAGATTCATGCCGGCATACTGGCTAATCTCTCATTAGATAGTCATGTAGCGCAGTTGCAAGAGATGGGTATTACTCCTTTTGATTTGGTGGTAGTTAACCTCTATCCCTTCACTGAGACCGTAGCCTCAGGTGCATCGCCTGCTGAATGCGTTGAACAGATAGATATCGGCGGCCCCACCATGGTCCGTGCAGCTGCCAAGAACTATGGTTCAGTTGCGGTGGTGGTTTCACCATCGCAATACACCTGGCTCGCGGAAACCATGAAGCGCGGTGGAACCACACTTGAAGAACGAGCGCATCTCGCCGCCAAGGCTTTCTCCCACACGGCTGATTACGACGTGGCGGTGGCGTCTTGGCTCGGGACCGTGCTTGCGCCGAGCGCCTCGGAATTTCCGGAGTGGATCGGGGCAACGTGGAATCTTAAAGCGAGTCTTCGTTACGGAGAGAATCCCCATCAGCAAGCAGCGTTGTACGAAAGCGCTTCAAGTGGTGGCGGGCTGGCGGGAGCTGAACAACTTCATGGCAAAGAGATGTCTTATAACAACTATGTAGACGCAGATGCCGCGTGGCGTGCAGCGTGGGATCACTCAGATCCGGCAATTGCGATCATCAAACATACAAACCCGTGTGGCATTGCTTCTGCGAGCACTTTGCTGGCGGCCTATCAAGCTGCCCATGCATGCGATCCGCTTTCTGCATTTGGCGGAATCATCGCTTCTAATCGTCTCTTCACCGCAGATGTCGCGATGGCTTGCCAAGATGTTTTCACTGAGGTGATCATTGCGCCCGAATTTGAAGAGCGGGCTCTCGCAATTCTTCGAGCCAAACCTTCCGTACGTATTTTGCAAGCTGCGCCTCCGAAGAAGAGTGGAGTAGATCTTCGACCCATATTGGGTGGCGCACTTCTTCAGCATTCAGATAACAATCAAGCTGAAGGCGATTTCAGTAGTAATTGGAAGCTAGTTAGCGGAGCGCCCGCCGACACTTCAACTTTTATGGACTTGGAGTTTGCCTGGCGTTGCTTGCGTGCGGTCAAAAGTAACGCCATCGTGCTGGTTCATGAGGGCGCAACTGTCGGAATTGGCATGGGGCAAGTGAATCGAGTCGACTCAGCGCGTTTGGCACTTACGCGAGCGGCTGAACGTGCGCAGGGAAGTGTGGCGGCCAGTGATGCATTCTTTCCTTTCGCTGATGGCTTAGAAATCTTGCTCAACGGCGGAGTTCGGGCAGTGGTGCAACCCGGTGGCAGCATCAGGGATGAAGAGGTGATCGCGCTCGCGCAATCTCGAGGGATCACTATGTACTTCACTGGCGCCCGGCACTTCACCCACTAGCCCAGTGGTTAGGGCTTCACCCGCTAGCCCAGTGGTGAGGGCTTTACTGAGTAGGCTCCGGCTATGGAGATCAAGAACGCGCAACTGACGCCTCGAGCGCGAACCCTAGGTCTGCTCTTGCTCGGAATGGCGCTGCTCTTCCTGGCGCTCGGGTTTCTGCGCACTGGCGGCCTCATTCTGGCTCTCCTTTTAGCCCTGATGGCCTACTGGCGCTCCCGCCGAAAGATGGCCTGGTCACGCTCAAAACGGGTGGATGTGGCCACACTCACGCTCTTAGCGGTCGGAGTTGCGGCCTTGACAGTCGCACTTCCTCACGGGAAGTAATATCTTTACATCAAGATATTTTCTCAGAGCGCCCCAGGAGAACAGATGAACGGCCATTTGAATGGAAAAGTCACCGTTGTTGGATCGGGATTTTATGGATCAACGACTGCCCAGCGGCTCGCCGAGTACAACGTCTTTAAGACCGTTGTACTGACAGATATTGTCGAAGGTAAGCCTGAAGGGCTCGCGCTCGATCTCAATCAATCACGTTCGGTTGAGGGGTTTGAAACCAAAGTTGTAGGTGCCACCACTGGCATGGATGGCTCCGGATACGAAGCCACCGCCGACTCCGATGTTGTGGTGATCACTGCGGGTCTTCCGCGCAAGCCAGGCATGAGTCGAATGGACCTCCTGGAAACCAACGCGAAAATTGTGCGAGGGGTTGCCGAGAACATCGCTAAGCACAGTCCTCATGCAGTCATCATTGTGGTGTCTAATCCGCTTGACGAGATGACAGCGCTCGCGCAAATCGCTTCGAATTTCCCACACAATCGCGTGATGGGCCAAGCCGGCATGCTTGACACTGCCCGCTTCACACACTTTGTAGCTGAAGAACTCGGCGTTGCAGTGGGTGCGGTCAAGACGCTGACTCTGGGTTCACATGGCGACACCATGGTTCCGGTGCCAAGTCGTTGCACTGTAAATGGCAAACCACTCTCTGAACTGCTCTCTGCTGAGAAGATTGAAGAACTTGTTGTACGCACTCGCAATGGTGGCGCTGAGGTAGTCGCACTTCTTAAGACAGGCTCTGCTTATTACGCACCTTCAGCGGCCGCAGCTCGTATGGCGAAGGCTGTTATCGAAGATTCGGGTGCGATCATGCCGGTCTGTGCTTGGGTGGATGGCGAATACGGTATCAAGGGTGTTTATCTCGGCGTGGAAGCCGAGATCGGTAAGAGTGGTGTTCGCAAGGTCGTTGAGACCGCCCTCACTGCAACAGAAATTGCATCACTCAAAGAAGCCGCCGAAGCGGTACGAAGCAAGCAATCAGACATTCAAAGTCTGTAGGAGACTCACATGAGCAAGATCAAAGTAGTTGGCACGGTCGTCGAGATGGATGGCGACGAGATGACTCGCATCATTTGGCAATTCATCAAAGATCAATTAATTCTTCCTTATCTCGATGTAAACCTTGATTACTACGACCTCTCGATTGAAAACCGTGATGCCACAGATGATCAAGTCACCTTAGATTCGGCCCACGCCACCAAGAAGCATGGAGTCGCCGTTAAATGCGCAACGATCACGCCAGATGAGGCTCGAGTTGAAGAGTTTGGCCTGAAGGAAATGTGGAAATCTCCTAACGGAACCGTTCGCAATATCCTTGGCGGCGTAATTTTCCGTGAGCCAATCGTAATTAGCAATATTCCACGCTTAGTTCCAGGTTGGACAAAACCGATTGTTATTGGACGTCACGCTTTCGGCGATCAATACAAGGCAACTGATGTGAAGATTCCAGGCGAAGGAAAACTCACTCTCTCATGGACTCCTAAAGATGGTTCTGCGCCGATGGACCTTGAGGTCTTTGACTTTCCGAGTCCAGGTATTGCGATGGCGATGTACAACCTCGATGATTCGATTCGAGATTTTGCGCGGGCCTCATTTCAATATGGACTCACCTTGAACTATCCGGTCTACCTCAGCACAAAGAACACGATCCTCAAGGCCTATGACGGACGCTTCAAGGATCTCTTCGAGGAAATCTTCGTGAGTGAATACAAGGCTGCATTTGAGAAGGCTGGTCTCACCTATGAGCACCGCTTGATCGATGACATGGTCGCTTCGGCCCTTAAGTGGGAAGGTGGCTACGTCTGGGCTTGCAAGAACTATGACGGCGATGTTGAATCCGACATCGTTGCTCAAGGTTTTGGTTCACTTGGCTTGATGACATCAGTCTTGATGACTGCAGACGGCAAAACCGTCGAAGCAGAAGCGGCTCATGGCACAGTCACTCGCCACTACCGGATGCATCAAGAAGGTAAGCCCACATCAACAAACCCAATTGCTTCGATTTTCGCGTGGACGCGCGGCCTTGCCCATCGAGGGAAGCTTGATAGCACACCAGAGGTTATTAATTTCGCTAATACCCTGGAGCGTATCTGCATCGAAACCGTAGAGAGCGGAAAGATGACTAAGGACCTCGCGAGTCTGGTCGGACCTGATCAGGCTTGGTTGACGACCCAAGAGTTCTTGGCAGCCATCGATACAAACTTACAAAAGGCGATGGCGTAGATCTTTAGTTCTTAAGACGCACACCGCTGGTTTTATCAAAGAGGTGCACCTCGCTCGGTGAGAGAAATATTCTCTGACCGGCTTGGGGCGCCTCTTTTGGTTTACAACGGAAAATAAGGAACTCGGCGCCGAGCAGAGAAGCACCCGTTGAGACTAACGACGTATGTACAAAGGAATCGGCTCCGAGGAATTCCACCGCCTCAACTTGCACCTCAATTCCACTATCGCTGATTTCCCATTTCTCAGGACGGACACCAACAAGCGTGTCTGGATTGAGGTGTGCCCCAAAAATCTGCGATGCAAATCCTGGAGAGAGTTCCAAGATGTTCATTGCGGGGGAGCCGATGAATGTGGCTACAAAAATATCGGCCGGTTCATCGTAAATTTCCTGAGGCGTGGCTATTT
>WLIL01000120.1 GCA_009702245.1 Actinomycetota bacterium | reverse complement strand
AATGCCAAGTCGCGACCTGTGTAGATGCGGCTTGGATCAAGGTGATCCAACTTAGGGGTGTGCTCTAGCAGAATCAGGGTTCCGCCAGTCTTTGGACCTGCTGCATTTGCTGTTCCGATTGACGAAGACGTGAGGCCTGAGACCACAAGTCCTGCCGCTACGGAAGTAGCAATTGCTGCCCGGCCAAAGCGCTTGCTTTGGGACAACTTGCTCATATTCCTTCTCCTTTTCCTCCGGAACGCGGCCGCGAACCGGAAACCTTTTTATTCTTATTTATCTGCTTTCGGATCTAAAGCATCTCGCACGGCATCGCCAAGCAAGTTGAAAGCCAAGACCACAAGTACAAGTGAGACTGTTGCGATCAGGAAGAAACTTGGCATATTAGTGACGTACTGAGTGGAATTAGAAATCAAGAGGCCCCACGTGAACCCGGGAGGTTGCACACCAATACCGAGGAAAGAGAAGACCGACTCAGCGGTGAGGTAGCCCGGAAGTGAAAGAGAGAGCACGACAATCACTGGCGCCCAGAGATTCGGAATTAACTCATGGAAAATAATGCGGGTACGCGAAGCGCCAAGGGCGGTTGCCGCTGTGACAAAATCGCGCTCACTCAAACTGAGAACTTGGGAACGGATCAGCCGCGAGAAACCCGTCCAACCGAAGAATGTCAAAATAATGATGAGGAAGAGAATGCGCGCACCATTTCCGTGTGCGATTCCGAGGCGTTGGATGCGATCGACCAAAGGCTCTGCGAGCGCCACAATCATGAAAAAAGATGGGAAGGCAAGTAAGAAGTCGGTGACTCGACCAAGCGTGGCATCCACGCGACCCTTGAGGTAACCGCCTGCGATACCAGCGAGTAGTCCGACGAAGAGGGTGGCTACGGTTGCCAGGATCATGACCAAGAAAGAGATCCGCGAACCATAGAGAAGCTGAGAAAGCAGATCGCGTCCCGTTCCAGGCAAGAGGCCGAGCGGATGTTCCCAACTGATGCCGCCGAGATAGGCCTTCGGTAAACCTGTGCTGACTTTGATTTGATCAAGATGTAACTCGTTTGGGTCTAATCCCAGAATCTTGCATATAAGAGGTGCAAAAAGTGAAGAGAGGAGCGTGCCGAGAGTGAAGATGCCGGCAACGACTCCGACCTTGTTTCGCCGGAAGCGTCGCCAGGCGAGTTCGCGCGGGCTACGACCCTTCAGCTCCTCATCGGCGCCAAGGAGCGGCGCTGATGCGTTCGAACCTTCTGTCGCCTCGATCGACATCACCACCCCCTTGTTGTCCAGACATTAACGCTCGGCAAACGACGACTGAACTAGAGGTAGAGATTACTCAAAAACCGATCGAAAGCGAATCAAAAGGGCGATTTGCCCCGTTTTTTGAGGACCCAGACGAGGTTAGCCCAGGAAAACTGGAAAAGCCATCACGCCAAGGCCACTTCTGGGGAGGGCTTCGACGACCGGACTTGTATGATTTCAAGGGTGATCCGGGTGGTCCACCCGGCTAGCGAAACTCCCGAAAATGAAAGAAGGACCTCATGCGTAAATCCATGATTGCCGCCGCGACGGTGACCCTTGCCCTCGCGCTTACTGCGTGTGGCGGCGACAGCGAAGGTAACGCGACTGATCAGGATCAACAACAACTTGTTGAAGACACCACCGCTCCCGCCGCCGCTTCGGGCGAGATCGGAACCGCCGTGAAAACCAAAGCTGGGGTTTCAGTCGAGATTTCGCAGCCCGTTCAATTCACCCCTGGGAAGTTCGTCTCTCAGAACCTCACTGCAGGAAATACCAACAATAGTTTCACTATCAAGGTCACCAATGGCGGCACCGATCCCCTTGATCTCACCACCATGGTGGTCACTTCATCGACAGGCGGAGCGCAAAGTTGTGTTGACGTGCTTGATGCAGACAATGGTTTTGCTGGAGCACCGATGGATCCCGTCGCCGCCGGCGCTAGCGTCGATATCAAGTGGGCCACCTCGTGTGTAGGAAAAGTCGGGGCACCGCTCACCATCTCGATCGCAGTCAACGGTGAGAACCTCGCTGAACTCAAGGGCGCACTCGCTTAACTCGCTCCTCCGACGTTCACATCGCTCACTAGAGTTACTCAGGTGAGCGACGGCGCATCTTCGAACGAAGTACGAGGTGCCCTTGAGGCTGCTGTCATTGCAATTGGCGGAAGCACTCGAGATGGCCAAGTCGCCATGGCAGAGGCGGTGGCAAACGCGCTCTCCGATCGCCATCACCTCTTGGTGCAAGCCGGTACTGGGACCGGCAAATCACTTGCCTACTTGGTTCCCGCTTTAGTGCACGGAAAACGTGTTTTAGTTGCCACGGCAACGCTTGCGCTGCAGCGACAGCTCATCGATCGTGATCTCCCGCGCATTGTTCCTGCGCTGGAAAAAGTGTTGAACCGCAAACTTAGCTTCGCAATCTATAAAGGCATCGGAAATTACATCTGCCTACAAAAAATGAATAGCGGCGAACAAGATCCCGACGGCGAATTACCACTCGATCTAGGAGCGCTCGGCAAGGAGTCAAAAAAACTTCGCGAATGGGCGTCAAAACCGGGGGTGAGTGGCGATCGTGATGATGCCCCCGAAGTTGATCGACGCGTATGGGAAGCGAGTTCGGTCACGGGCCGGGAATGTATGGGTGCCAACAACTGTCCTTTCGGGACTGAGTGTTTTTCAGTACGAGCTAAAGCGAGAGCACAGGGCGCCGATGTAGTCGTCACAAATCACACTCTGCTCGCCATCGAGATCGCTGACTCACACCCCATCTTGCCCGAGCGCGACGCCATCATTCTCGATGAGGCACACGAGTTCATGGACCGCACTACCCAGGCGATTACAGAAGAACTCAGCGCAGGTCGGGTAGAACGTGCCGCGAAAATGGCGAAGAAGTATGTACCTGGGAAAAGTGCGGAAGCATTCCAACAAGCAGCAGATGACGTGGCCGACGCCATTCGTGATTACGCTGAAGATGCGCCGCACGATCCCAACAAAACAGGGCGGCTCACCAAGTTACCAGACCAACTAGAGGGGCCTTTGCGTAATCTTCGGGAAAACGGCCAAGCACTGCTTTCACTTATCAACGCAGATTCAGATCTCACCGAACCATCAATTCTTGCCGAACGCGCGCGGGTGAAGGGTGCTCTCACGGAGGTGCAACAGAGCGCCGGCCGATTACTACAACCACACGGCTCTAACGTGGTCTGGTTTGATCCGGCCTACTCCACTTTCTACTCCGCACCACTTTCAGTTTCAGCAATTCTGCGAAACAACTTGCTTACGAAGACACCCGTGATCGCAACGAGTGCAACCCTTTCAGTAGGTAAGAGCTTCGATGCCATTGCTCGCAGTATTGGGTTTGTGGTCGGGGGTAGCGATGCCGAGTACGAATCAGAGGAAGAGTCTTCCGAGGAGGAATTGATCGATCCAGCGAACCTACAAATGCTCGACGTGGGTTCGCCTTTTGATTTTGCGAACCAAGGAATGCTCTACCTCCCACGCCACTTGCCGGAGCCGGGCCGAGATGGACCCGCATTTGAAGCACTCACTGAATTAGGTGAGCTGATTGAAGCGGCCGGTGGGCGCACACTCGCACTCTTCTCTTCATGGCGTGGCGTTGAATTAGCGGATGCACATTTGCGAGAAGTGCTCTCTGAACTCGACATTCCGATCATTACGCAAAAACGCGGAGATAGCGTGGGCGCGCTGGTCAAGAAGTTTGCCGATCAACCGAATTCCATTCTCTTGGGAACTATCTCACTCTGGCAGGGCATCGACGTGCCCGGACCTTCATGCACGCTTGTTGCTATTGATCGAATTCCATTTCCGAGGCCCGACGAACCAATCACTAGCGCGAGATCAGCAGAGGCAGATGCCGCCGGTGGCAGTGGCTTCATGCAAGTCTCACTCCCCCGCGCCGCACTCATGTTGGCACAAGGAACTGGACGATTAATTAGGTCAATGGAGGACCGCGGAGTGGTGGCTATTCTCGATCCACGTATCGTCACGAAGCGTTATGGATCGATACTCCTTAACTCTATGCCGCCACTCTGGCGCACAAGCGACGGCGCGGTGGTGAAGGAGGCTTTGAAGCGCCTTGATCTTCAACACACTGCACCCGAACTCGATGTGAGTGAGTAAAGAAATATGCAAACCCTTAGCAATATTGAGAAGTACCAGCTCTAAATCCATAACTCTTAGTAAGATTACGGTGAACTAAGGAGCTAGAAGTAAGTGAATCAGCAGAACGGACTCGAACCCCGTAAGTCACTCCTTCCGCGACCCACTATCTCCTTTGAATTCTTCCCGCCTAAAGATGAGCAAGGCGAGAGCAATCTGCATCTCACGATTGAGGAGTTAAAGAGATTTAATCCGGATTTCGTCACGCTGACCTACGGTGCAGGAGGGTCTACGCGAGATCGAACAGTGCGCATCGCTGCTGAAATCATTGCGCGCCATCAGATTCCCACCATGGCCCACCTCACCTGCGTAGGTTCAACTCGCAAGGAGTTGACTGAGATCTTGCATGAGTACAGCAAGGTGGGTGTGAAGGACTTGCTCGCCTTGCGCGGGGATCCCACAGGAGGGCCCACATCAGAGTGGATCTCAACCCCTGGAGGTTTTGATTTCGCCGACCAACTCGTTGATCTGGCGGCGAAGATGGGTGGGTTCAATGTAGGCGTGGCCGCTTTCCCCGATATTCATCCGGCCTCACATGGGAATTTCCAGCAAGACATTGAAGTGCTGCTTCGCAAAGAAGAACTTGGCGCAACTTTTGCCATTACGCAATTTGTTTTCGACAGCGAGCGATACGCCCAACTTCTCTTCACACTTCGTGACCGTGGGTCCAAACTGACTTTGTATCCGGGAATCATGCCGGTGACGAATTACATGCAAATCGTGCGAATGCTGGAACTGAGCGGGGGCACCATGCCATCTGCTACTCGCCTT
>WLIL01000012.1 GCA_009702245.1 Actinomycetota bacterium | reverse complement strand
GGCGTTGCCACTTTGAAGAGGATCCAAGGCGAGGTTGGCTTCGAATCGCTTATTTACGATGACCAAATCGGCAAGCTTTCACTAGTGGGTGCTGGCATGCGTTCGCACCCAGGAATAAGCGCCACCCTCTTCGGAGCTATGTCCGATGCAGGAATTAACATCGAGATGATTACCACCTCTGAAATCCGTATCTCGATTCTCTGTCGCGAGTCTGATCTCGATCGTGCAGTTCAAGCCGCGCACACCGCATTCAACCTTGACTCCGATCAAGTAGAGGCCGTTGTTTATGGAGGTTCAGGACGATGAGCCGCAAACCAACTCTCGCGATTGTGGGGGCTACCGGCGCGGTCGGCACCGTCATGCTCGATATCCTCTCCAATCGACCTGATGTCTGGGGCGAGATCCGCCTCATTGCCTCAGCTCGAAGCGCTGGTAAGAAACTCGTCTGTCGCGGCGAAGAGCTCACCGTCATTGCGCTTACCCCTGAAGCATTCGATGGCGTAGATGTCGCAATGTTCGATGTGCCCGATGAAGTCTCGGCGGAGTGGGCACCTATTGCCGCTGCGCGCGGTGCTGTTGCCGTCGATAACTCTGGTGCTTTCCGGATGGATCAAGACGTGCCGCTAGTTGTTCCTGAAGTAAATCCACTTGAGGCGAAGAATCGTCCACGTGGAATCATCAGCAACCCCAATTGCACCACGCTTTCCATGATCGTTGCCATGGGTGCACTTCATGAAGAGTACGTGCTTGAAGAATTAGTAGTGGCCTCTTACCAAGCAGCATCTGGTGCCGGGCAAGCAGGTATCGATGCACTTCGTAAGCAGCTCATTGAAGTTGCCGGTACAGATGTAGGCGACGAAGCCGGAGATCTTCGTAAAGTTGTCTCCGACAACGGACCGTTTCCAGCACCGCTTGCGATGAACGTTATTCCTTGGGCTGGTTCGCTTAAAGAAGGCGGCTACTCATCGGAAGAATTAAAGGTGCGCAATGAGTCGCGCAAGATTCTGGGACTTGCAGATCTTAAAGTCTCCGCTACCTGCGTGCGCGTTCCAGTAGTTACTACGCACTCACTTGTTGTGCACGCCCGATTTGCAAAGCCCGTTAATCGTGAGGCTGCACAAGCAGTGCTCCGCGATGCCGCCGGCGTGAAATTAGTTGATGATCCAGAGAACCATCTCTTTCCGACGCCAGCTGATGTTGTGGGAACTGATCCCACATGGGTTGGTCGCGTCCGGGTAAGCCTTGATGATCCGTATGCACTGGAACTCTTCGTCTGTGGAGACAATCTTCGCAAGGGTGCTGCGCTCAATACTGCACAGATTGCCGAACTAGTTGCGGCGGAATTCGCAGGCTAGAATCGCTCTTGATCGGGGTGTGGCGCAGCTTGGTAGCGCGCGTCGTTCGGGACGACGAGGCCGCAGGTTCAAATCCTGTCACCCCGACCATCTGGTACCTTTCTGAAATGCGCATAAGAAATAGGGAAGTCATTCTTTGCGCGTTGGCGATTCTCATTTCTCTCTTATCTCCAGTTCAGGCTTCGCATGCGGCGGAGCAACTAGTTCCGTATGTTCCTTGTGCAGAAACCCGTGCAGCACCGTGTATCGAATCATTTCGCCTGATCTCTAGCACTGGAGAAGTCACCGAAGCGATCCCAACCGGCCCTACCTATAAGTCCGCATATTGTTTCGCAGAACTTTGCACCCCGCCGATCAATGTTTATCAATGGAAAACAGCAGGGATCTTTCATGAAAATAAGACTGAGAACTTAATTCTTCAGGTTTACCAGTTTCCGTTCGGTGCTACATACAAAGGTGGCTGTGGCCCTGGGTGCGACACAAAGAATGTGGATGAAACTATAATTCGCATAGACGCTTCAGGTTTAAATGCGCCGAATCCAGTGGTGCATTTTCCAGATTTACCTAGCGATAAGGTATGTGGGACGGTTGCGAACCCTGATTTCTGCAGTCGTCCTTGGGGATTAAATGGAGACTACAAATACGAAGTAACACTGAGGGCGATCAACACTTTTGACTTTAGCCATTCAAATGGAGAAGCACGTAGCGGTAATTTAACAATGCGCACTGATGCAAACGGAAACAAACTCCTTGCCTTCTCTGGTTATCCGGTGCCCTATTCTTACAATGTCGTAACCCCACTTAAGCCCGCTAACGGTAAACAACTTGTGGCAGATATTTCTTACAATGTTATCGGTGTTTATGCTCACTCAGCTTTAAGTGAACAAGCGCAGTGGTTATCTAAATGTGATTATGGGCGTGGAATGAGTTTGTGGTACAGCGGACAGTTGCAGTCAATGCCTACATGGGTACCTGAAGATTCTGCTCTCACGTTGCAGGTATCAAGTAGTCACTTAAGGTCAGACAAGAGCCCGAATGTAGGTGTGTTCAATATTGTTATGCCTATTGCACTTGCGAAATGCCTTTGGGGAGTTGATTTAAGTAAAGCTGCTTCCGCAACAATTTCTGCCTCTTATCCTGAATCAGGAATCTCTGAAATCGTCACAACATCGTCACGTGTAGTTGGAAACACTTACGAGGTGTCGGCATCGGGCTTTCACTTTTCAGCTCCAGTCATCAAATTGAAGTTGAAACAAGATGCTACTGCTCCGGCGATCGTGCCTCAGGCGCCAACCCCTTTACCATCAGCCGTCAATACGCCTGTTGCAAGTGTGACGACACCCGCCCAAGGGGTTTCCACCTCTGCTACACGAAAAGTTTCGACCCCCAAGAAATCTACGATCGTTTGCATTAAAGGAACTACTAAAAAGACCGTTACTGGGCTAAACCCAAAGTGTCCGGTGGGATTTAAGAAGAAGAGTTAATCTCGAGTTGATTATGAATCACTAGCGAGGCGTGAGAGTTAAAAGCGTCGCTTCGGGGGCGCATGCAATACGAAAAGGTGCGTACGGACTCGTACCCATTCCGGCAGAAACATGAAGCCATGGCTCATCCTTAATCCGGGTGAGACCACGAGCGCGCCACGTCGGCAAATCACAATTCGTCACAAGTGCTTTGGAACCGCCTGGCCACGGAAGTCGAACTTGCCCTCCATGTGTATGCCCAGCGAAAACTAAATCCGCACCATCGTGTGCCATGGCGTCGAGCACTCGTCGATACGGTGCATGCGTTACGCCAATAAAGAGATCAGATTCTCTCGCACGAGGCCCAGCCACCTTTTCGTAATGATCCATCTCAAGATGAGCATCATCAGTTCCGCGAAATTCAATGGATAAACCATCAAGTGTGAGAGCTGCTTTCTTATCATCAAGATCTTGCCAACCGGCAGTCGTGAGCGATGCAACAAGTTCGCGCCAGGGGAGTTCTGTGCCATGTGAACGATTGCCATCGTCTTTCTTTAAGTACCAGAGTGGATTCTTGAGAGTCGGTGCATAGTAATCATTTGAACCCAGTACGAATGCTCCCGGAATATGCATGAGATCTGACATCGCATCGAGAGCCACTGCAACTGCACCGGGATGTGCAAGATGATCACCGGTGCTAATCACAAAATCCGGGCGATGCCCCGCGAGTGATTTGATCCACCCAACCTCGCGAAGGCTCCGAGGAGTGAGGTGGAGATCGGAGATATGCAGGATCCGAATCGGGCGGGCGCCGGCGGGTAGGACGGGGGCTTCCGCCTGACGCAGGGTAAAGCGCGATGAGATCACGGTGCCATCGTGCCATGATGGGGCCTATGAGTATCAAAGAGACCCTCCAGAGCGACCTGACCGAAGCCATCCGCAGCCGAAATGAGTTGCATGCCGCAACCATCAGGATGGTGCTCACCGCAATCACCAACGAGGAGGTCTCCGGAAAGAGCGCCCGTGTCCTCACCGATGCTGAGATCATCACCGTGCTCTCGCGTGAATCAAAGAAGCGTCGCGAAGCCGCCGAGGCGTTTGCTGCCGGGGATCGCCAAGATCGCTCCGATCGCGAAAAAGCCGAAGGCGAAGTGATTGCCCTCTACTTGCCGGCGCAGTTGGGCGAAGCTGAATTAGCGCAGATGATTCAAGAAGCTGTAGCAGAGAGCGGCGCAGCTGGTCCAAGCGGGATGGGCGCCGTCATGAAGTTGCTACAACCCAAGATCGCTGGCAAAGCAGACGGCGCGATGGTTTCTACCGCCGTGAAGTCTGCGCTCGGTCTCTGATCCAATAACGCTTCAAGAATTTAAGAATTTAGGCATTCTTGATTGCGTTACTTGTTGCGCTCTCCGGTGAGAAGACGTGCATCAAGTTCACTTTTCCGTTGACGATCTGATAAATCCAGACCGTATCCACATCCTGAGGCTTTCCGTCAACCATCATGTCGTGATTAATCTCGCGTACCGCAAGGACTGATCCCACTGTGAAGTTATCGGCCAATTCAATCTTCATCTCTGAATGACGATCAAGAATTCCCTTATAGAACTCACGTAGAGCATCTTTGCCCGACACGAGAAGCTCATTGCGGTCTTGGGAGATAGTGCAATCGTCTGCGAGGAAGCTCATGAGGCCATCAAGATCCTTCTCATGCACTTTCTTGAGTAAGGCGTGCATTACGTCTAGTGGCTTCATAGCGCTCCCTTTGTGTGTTGACTTTCAGGAACGCCACTCTAAAACTTCCTACCCAATATGTATATGCCCACTCGAAATTAGTACGTCTACTTCTTCTTGTAGCCCACCGGACATTTCGGACTTACCGCAGTAACTTTCTTGGATGAAGAACCCTTTACACAAGTGATAGTAGAAGTAATCGCTTTCTTTGCCGAGACTTTAGTGGCAACTGAAGTCACGGCAACAGGTGCGGCTGCAGCCGGTGCGGGAGTCGTTGCAGCGATAGGTGCGCTTTGGCTCAACTTGATTCTGATTGTTGGCGAAGAAAAAGTGAAGTTAGCAGCACTCAATCTCATCCACCCATCACGTTCACTCACCGCCTCGGTTGCTACTTCCGAAGTTGTTCCATCGGTCGATGTAACACTTATGGTCGCTTGTAGTGGAGCGCTCGAAAAACCATAAATGCATCGTGCAACATCTGATCGGATGGCAAGATCATATGTTCCCTTGAAGAGAGTTCCATCAGCCTTTAAATGAGCGCCGGCAACCCTATAAGTCAACGCCCCATCCGTCATTTTCGGCGGTCCGGATTCATACACAGGGGCATTCGTTGTTACCAGACCCAATAACTTTGTTCGATCTGCGAAACAACTTCCATTCCCACTCGTTGTTCCGTTGTAACTTGTAGATCCAAAACTCCAATTTGTGTCTTGTTTGAAATCTGGATCGATTCCGCTGTAGGCCTGTATCTGGGACTCAAACATATTGAAATCTCCGAATCGATCTCGACCAGATCCGATGAAGACTTCGCTGTAAAATCCTTCACGCTGTTGTGCGCAGGATGTGTACCCCCAACCAGGGCACTGTGCCTGAAACCTAGAGTTTATGATGGGGTACTTGTCCAACTCTTTCTTCTTTACAAACCCGACCAATGTCGGCACCGATTGCGCAGCTCCCTGGACGGAGAGCAAATTGCTTTTTTCGTCTAACGGAGAAACTGTTACTTGGGTTTCTGACATTCTTCCAAATAACCAGCCGGTCACTCGGTTATCAACTCGAAGCGCGACAGACAACTTTGTTCCTGGCGAGAACTCCTTTTTCGCAAAGCAAAGCCCATCCAACATTTGAGAGCAATTTTTGATACTGGAAGAAGCTGGCATGTTGTCTGAGCAATACCAACCTTCTCGAGAGACATTTGTGTTTCCCCCGAGGGATGAGTCTGCCCATTCGCACGGTCTATTTTGGCGTGCGCCTGCATCCGTAGTCATGTCCATCGGAGTTACAACTACGTTGAAGGAGTCAACAGATATCGAAGGATTCCCTTTTGTTAAGGTGTAAGTAACCGATGCAGAGACAAGATATGTACCGTTGCCACCAGAATGCGGAAATTTTGGTGCGCTCCAGATGCTCATTCCACCACCGGCATCCGTCTTTAAAGATGGACTAGCCGGGATTTTTTGTGTCGTTGCTTCAAAGAGAAGCGAAGCAGCTTCCTTTGATCCATCACTCCGCAGGAAATCTATATTCTGGATACAGAAAAAATCCGTTGCAGTAGCGCAGACCGGAATCATTAAGTTGGCGCTCAAAGTGTCCGCGTTCAGACAGTGTGCATCCGTCGCACTAAAGGTCGCGCAATTTTTATATGCTCCCTTATCCCCGTCCTTTGCGTCGAAATGGGCCAGAACATACGAAACCGTTGGAAGAGCTTGTCCCTCTTGAATCACGGCACCGAATTGGTTGGGGGCCAAGTCTGTCGGCGCAGTTCCGCTATAAGCAGCAGCAATTGAGGCCGTTAGAGAGAGAAGTACGAGCGCAGCAACTGCGGAAAGCGACCTTTGAAATGATCCATTTCTCATCGCTAAAGCATACCTGTCTTATCCAAGAGTTACTTTCCTGTTGCGGTGAAACGCATCAGAATAGTGTTATCGAGTTTAAGGTCGCTTCCCCAAATCAATTTTGCGCTTGGATTCCATTTGATCTGTTCGTAGCCGTCCTTAACTCCCACTTCTTCTTCCGTATAGATCTTGGCAAATGTCCACTTCGAGTCTTTGTAAGTACTTGCACTCCAACCCACTGGTTCAGTGCTCTTTGTAAAGGTGCACTCAGCGATTGGATTGCTGGATCCGACGCACTCGGGGTTAAGCGGTGCTTTATGTATAACAAGCGCTCGCCATTTTGGCCCAGTGGAGGCCACAAATTTCTTGCTCTTTGTTTCGCGAACTTGCACGATGATGCCACCGTCGCCAATTTGTTGACGAGGCGATCCGATGTATTCAAGGCCAGAATCGTTAGCGATGTAATCCTTGGCCACCACACCAAGAGTGAGCGGATAAGAAGCTGTGAAAGTAATTACTTCTGAATTAAAAGATCTCTCGGTGGTGATGGAAACCGAGTCTTCGCCCACCTTCTTACCGTTGGCATAGAGCGCGAACCAATTATCAGCCCAGACTTCAGCAGTGAAAGAGAGTGTTTTAGGCTTGGTAGCAGCGGAAGCGACGGCGGTGGCGCCGATCGAGAGAGCAGCTATCAGCACGAGTCCGAGGGCGCGAGATTTCTTCATGACATGAGCGTAGAGCAACGGTGTAAAGATGGGGTCTCTCTTTGAAATATCATAGAGAGTTGCCGGAGAGGTTTATAGAACGGAGCCCAGCGAGGTCGCTTATCTCTGCACCGGCATCTTCGATACGTAAGAGTGCAGGGCTCTTAATCGCCTTAATCAATCGATCTTCGTTGCTTTTCACACGAAGGTTTTCCATGTGTAGTTCCAGCGCGGCCATTAATTCCGGGGAGGCACCTTTGCTCAACTCTTTGCTGGCGGCGATGGTGAGAGGGGCAAGTGTCGGGCTCACTCGGTTGACGATCACACCAGCGAGAGGCATGCCCTCCGAGAGGAGTCGCTCGATAAAGAACTCCGCTTCGCGAATAGGGTCACGCTCTGGAATCGCGACTACGATGAATGCGCTTCCTGGTGCTTTCAACAACTTATATGTTTCATCTGCGCGCTTACGAAAGCCACCAAAGACTGAATCAAGAGCGGCTACAAAGGCTGAAATGTCAGCGAGGAACTCTCCTCCCAGAATTTTTGAAACAGTGGATGCAAAGAGCTGAATCCCCGCATTAAGGATGCGAGTCAGCGCCCACCCACCCGCTTTTGCAGGCGTGGTGAGGAATTTTATGAGTCGACCGTCGAGAAATGAACCGAGTCTGGCTGGCGCGTCAAGGAAGTCCAGTGCGGAACGGCTCGGGGGAGTGTCGACCACAATGAGATCCCACTCCTTCGAAGCCAGGAGCTGGCCAAGTTTCTCCATCGCCATGTACTCCTGCGTACCGGCAAAGGATGAAGAGAGAGAGATATAGAAAGGATTTTCCAAAATCGTGCGCGCGCGTTTTGCATCGGCGTGCGTTAACACAATCTCATCGAAAGTGCGTTTCATATCAAGTTGCATGGCGTAGAGATTCGATACGTCTTTCACTGCGCGCGGTTCGAAACTCAATTCGTTGAGTCCCAAAGCTTGTGCTAATCGCCGAGCGGGATCAATGGTGAGCACTACGGTCTTTCGTCCTTGCTCAGCGGCTTTCAGTGCAATCGCAGCTGCAGTAGTGGTCTTGCCCACTCCACCGGATCCGCAACAGAGAATCACACGAGTCTCAGGATCGTTCAATAACTCACTGATCATGCTTCACGCAACCCAGTGGCGATGAATTCCAAAATCTCAAATGAAATCTCTTCACCCATATGTGCGATCTCTATCACATCAAAATTTTTAAGAAGCTTTAGCTGTTCCTGTTGCCGAGTGACGCGTTTGCGATAGCGATCAACTTCCGTGCGAAGAGCTGTCGCAATAGCGGAATCGATTAGATCGGAAAAAGTGCCAAATTCTTTCTCCTCGTGCATTTGATTTACGAATACGTGACCTACCTGAATACCAAGACAGCGCAATTCAGTAATTGCTTCGAGAGACTCTTGGATAGGCATCTCTTCTGGCAAGGTGACGATGTGCACCGTAGTCATTTCAGAGTGCATGAGTTCGCTAATCGATTCTGCTTGCTTTCGAATGGGTCCTACTTTGGCAAGGGATGCAAGTTGTGCGTTGATGTCCAGAAATTTTCCGATGCGCCCTGTAGGCGGGGCATCCATCACAACCGCGTCGTATACCCACGGGCCCTCAAAAGTTGATCCCGACTTCTTTCCGGGGCGCCGCCGGACGGCTTCATACGCTTTCCCAGTGAGCAAGACATCTCGCAAGCCCGGCGCGATGGTGGTGGCAAAGTCGATCACGCCAAATTTGGCGAGCGCCCGGCCAGCTGCCCCGGCCTTGTAATACATCTCGATGTACTCCAGGAGGGCCTCCCGGGGATCCACGCTCATCCCCCAGAGATTCTCGGCAATCTCCACCTCCTGGTAGGGCAGATCTCCGCGCCCAAAGAGCGGTGCCAGCCCTGCTCGTCCCTCAACCTCCAGGAGCAGTGTCTTGGCTCCAGCCTGGGCAAAGGAGAGCGCTAGGGCGGCCGCCAGGGTGGTTTTACCTGTCCCGCCTTTGCCGGTCACCACGTGGAGGCGGGGTGCGGGACTCATGCTCACAGCGTAATCGCGATTGCACTTCTAGGCTCGGGCAGTCGTAGGGTGGGGGCATGAGCGAGAAAATTATTTGGGAGTACGTCACCGTCCCGCTGCTATCCCACGCCACCAAACAGATCCTCGACAACTGGGGCCTTGATGGTTGGGAGCTTGTCCAGGTAATTCCCGCCCCAGGTACCGGAGAACAACTCGTTGCCTATATGAAAAGAGTGAAGCAATGACAGATGCAAAGAACGTTGTGACCGGTGAGCGTCTCGCCGCTCTTGGCTTAGAACTTCCAGAAGTGGCGGTTCCCGTTGCTGCTTATGTTCCAGCAGTGCGCATCGGAAATCTCATCTTCACGTCGGGCCAATTGCCGATGGTCGACGGCGCGCTTTCAGCCACCGGCAAGCTCGGTGCTGAAATCAGCACTGAACAAGGCAAAGAGCTCGCACAGGTTTGTGGACTCAACGCACTTGCTGCCATAGCCACTCTCGTAGATCTCGATGAAGTTGTTCAGGTAGTGAAGGTTCTTGCATTCGTTGCCAGTGCTCCTGGTTTCACGACGCAAGCACAAGTTGCCAATGGTGTGAGTGAGCTCTTTGGAACAATCTTCGGTGATGCTGGAAAGCATGCACGTTCTTCTGTCGGCGTCGCAGAACTTCCTCTTGGTGCACCTGTTGAGGTCGAAGTAATTGTCGCGGTTCGCGGTTAATCTTTGATGATTCCATCTTTTGTATCATTGGTCCGGGCGGATAACCCCGGACCAATGACATTAGAGGGTACAAATACTTGGATCATTGGAGCGCCCTCGGGTGCGTTAGTTATTGATCCTGGTCCGCTCATGCAGGAACATTTAAATGCAATTGCGCTCGAAACAGATGGAAAAGTTGCCGGAATCTTTCTTACACACGGACATCTCGATCACTCTGAAGGTGCGCAGCGCTTTTCGGAAATGGTGAAAGCGCCCGTCTTTGCTCGCCTTCCAGAATTCACTTCAAAAGATGCCGCACCACTGGTTGATGGGTTTCAGATCAAGGATGGTGAAGTAACTTTCCGTGTGATTGCTACTCCAGGCCATACTGCGGATTCCATATCCTTCTTCGCCGAAAAAGGCAGTGATACTGGGGATACTGGGCTCTTTACCGGTGACACGATTCTCGGTCGCGGTTCATCGATCGTGGCTTACCCCGACGGTTCGGTGGGTGCTTACCTGGAGTCGTTGCGCGCACTCTCTGCAATGCTTGACAGTCGTAGCCCTGTTCTACTCTTGCCTGGGCATGGTCCGGTGAATGAATCTTCACTTCTCGTCGTTGATCAATACTTGAACCATCGCCTTGAACGTGTAGAGCAAGTGCGTGCCGCAATAGCACGCGGCATTACCGATATTGAAGCTATTACCGACGACGTTTATGCGGGATTATCGGAAAACCTTAAGTGGGCAGCACTGCTATCAGTGCATGCGCAAGTTGCTTATATTAACGAGAGCGCTTAGAGAGCCGTTCTTCGTCGAGAATAACTACGGCGCGTGCTTCGAGACGTACCCAACCGCGGCTAGCAAAATCTGCAAGTGCCTTGTTTACGGTTTCGCGAGAAGCTCCTACAAGTTGGGCAAGCTCTTCTTGTGTGAGGTCGTGGGCTACGTGAATGCCATCTGGACCCTTGGTACCAAACTTGGCGGCAAGTTCTGAAAGTGCCTTGGCTACGCGACCAGGAACATCGGAGAAGACCAAATCACCCACAGCTTCCCAGGTGCGGCGAAGACGCTGCGCGAGTGCGCGAAGAAGTTGCTTAGCTACTTCGGGACGCCCAATAAGCCAAGTGTCTAAATCTCTATTTCCAAGACCCAACAACACAGTGTCGGTGAGGGCAGTTGCTGTTGCCGTGCGCGGGAGCGGATCAAAGAGTGAGAGCTCGCCGAACATTTCGCCAGGTCCGAGGACACCGAGAAGATTCTCGCGACCGTCACCACTCTTGATTCCGAGTTTAATTTTTCCTTCAACAACTACATAGAGGCGATCGCCTGCGTCGCCTTCGTTGAAGAGCACCTGACCTTTAGCGATTTGTACTTGCACCATGGTGGAGCGCAATGCCGCTGCGGCCTCATCGTCGAGCGCGGTGAAGAGGGGAGCTTTGCGAACTACGTCGTCCATGGGTCTCCTTGCTATCTGGTGCTGAGGAGAGTTTAGCCTGCGTAGGCTGGTCCTATGAACGCCTCCAAGGTAGGTGCCCTCGCGGAGGGGAGGCCCCACGCTGCCAAGATCAACCGGATCCTGGGCAAGACCTACCCTGACGCTCACTGCGAACTCGATTTTCGCGATCCCCTACAACTTCTTGTAGCAACAGTGCTCTCTGCCCAATGCACTGATAAGCGGGTAAACCTGGTCACCCCAGCGCTCTTTAAGAAGTATCCGAACGTGCAGGCCTTCGCTGGAGCTAAGCCTGCTGAACTTGAGTCCCTTATTGAATCGACCGGATTCTTCCGGGCGAAAGCCAAGAGCATTCTTGGTCTTTCAGCACGAATCTGTAGTGAATATGGTGGAGAGGTGCCCGGGACGCTCGAGGAGCTAGTTACCTTGCCGGGAGTGGGTCGAAAAACAGCGAATGTGGTGCTCGGTAATGCTTTCGGGGTTCCTGGGCTCACAGTTGATACACACTTTGGTCGCTTGGTGCGCCGCTTTGGTTGGACTGATGAAGAGGATCCAGTAAAAGTTGAATTTGCGATCGCCGAACTTGTTCCGAAGAAGGAGTGGACTAATCTCTCACATCGGTTGGTATGGCATGGTCGACGTATTTGTCACTCACGCAAACCTGCATGTGGTGCATGTCCACTTGCGCAGATATGTCCGGCATTCGGCGAGGGAGAAATTGATCCAGTGAAGGCCGCGAAATTGGTAAAGCCCGATGAGGCATTCCGATGAAGTTCTTCGCACTCATCCTCTCGTTCGTACTTACTGCCTGTAGCGCGCAGAGTGAAACTTCTCAGGCGACGCCTGCCCTCATCGTTGGTTGCGATGTCTTATCGACAAGTCCCGAGTCGAATGAAATGCCAGCCATTGAATTGCCGTGCCTTACAGAGAGTGGACTCACTTCAGAGAAGTACGCTCTCAATACCATTCAAGGTCCATTCATCATCAATGTGTGGGGATCCTGGTGCACCGCATGTACGGAAGAACTTCCATATTTCGTGGAGTTGAATAACACAAAAGCGGTTCAAATTATCGGTCTCGATGTCGAAGAGGCGAAAGCAAGCGATGCGATTACTTTCGCCAAGAAACATGGAATGGCATGGCCCCAAATTCACGATCCGAATAGCGCCACGCGAGGAGATTTCGGCATGGGGGTGCCGGTCACCTGGTTTGTTGATAAGAATGGGCATGTGACATTTAAGAAAGTTGGTCAGATTCACTCACTCGTTGAGTTAAAGGGATTGCTCAAGACTCATTTGGGAATCAGCGCATGACTCGCACACAGCCCGAGTGGATCGCGGCGTTTAAGGCGCTTCCGGGCAATGTCAGCAAATCAGATCTCACCCGCATCGACATGGACGGTAATGAGCAGAGTCGTCCCGGTGCAGTGCTTATTCTTTTAAGTGATGGTGAATTTGGTCCAGATGTACTTATCACCGAGCGAGCAGCCGAACTCCGTGCGCATGCTGGGCAACCTGCCTTCCCTGGCGGGGCGATCGACGCAACTGATGAGAGCCCGGCGCACGCAGCTATACGAGAAGCCGAAGAAGAAGCTGGCGTTTCCAGGGATGACTTAGAAGTTTTGGGAGTACTCCCCACTCTCTGGTTACCGCCGAGCAACTTCTTAGTTACCCCTGTACTCGCGTGGTGGCATACGCCGAGGTATCACAGCGAAATCATCACTGAAGAGGTGGCGCGCGTGGTCCGAGTTCCACTCGCTGATCTGGTAAATCCCGCGAATCGACTTCGGGTGCAAACACCCAGCGGATTCCTCTCCGCAGCCTTTGATGTAGCAGATATGCGGATCTGGGGATTTACGGCAGGAATTTTGGATCGCCTGCTCGCTCTCACGGGCTGGGAAGTTGAGTGGGATAAAGAACGGATACTTCCCCTCTCATGAGTGCCCCACTTATCATCGATGCGATTGCACTTATATACATACTTATTTCGATTAAGAGTGGGTATAGCCGAGGCTTCATCGTCGGCATACTTGGGTTAGTGGGTTTCTTTGCAGGGCTCTATCTTGGACTGAAATATTCACCTACAGTCATTTCGTATCTTCCGACGTTGGCTCATACGTCGATATCCCGGACACTTTTATCGGTATCGGTCATTGTGGCCATTGCTTTTGCTACGAAAGCCGTCGTGCTGGCCATCGCGGGACGCGTGCGAAAGTTGATGATTTTCAAACCAGTCAGATGGCTGGATTCACTACTCGGAGCAATCATCTCGGGAGCGATCGCAATTTCTCTTGTTGCAGTGGTCTCTGTGGTGGCCGAACAAACGGCACCTGCGAAATATGTTTCCATGCTCAAAGAGAGCGAAGTTATTTCACAGATACAGACGCGCATGCCCAACTTACTCGACACTCTCATGGCTGAGGCCGCAGAAAAGTTGAGGTAAGAAGTTCCCCAAAGAGTATTTCTTCGTTGTATAAATCTGTAACTTACATCCGTAAGTAAGAAGCTCCATTGAAGTCCAACACGGCTCCGCTTGCCCATTCGCTATCAGGAGATGCAAGGAAGTAAACAGCTTTAGCCAGCTCCTCTGGAAGAGCAACTCGATTGAATGGACTCTGCGCTCGAATACCTTCACCCTCGGGGCCGTCGAGTAAACGTGCGGCCATTTCAGTGTCCACAAATCCAGGTGCCAAAGTTGTGACGCCAATATTCATTGGGGCGAGCGCTTTAGCAATTGACTGACCAAATGCAACGATTGCCGCCTTTGAAGCACCGTAGGCAGGACTAATGGGTTCGCCGCGAAACGCTCCTCTTGATCCAATATTTACGATTCGAGAAGTGCCATGCTTTGGCATATATTGCAGAGCACACCACGTGACGTTGGCCGCGCCAATTAAATTGACTCCCAAAGTATCAGTCCAAGCCTTCTGCCAATCGTCATAGGTTGATGTTTCTATCGGATGATCAAAAAACACCCCTGCGTTATTAATAAGTACATCAATTTTTCCAAATTCTTGCGCCACTCCATCGACCATAACTCTGATCGCATTGGGATCTCGTAGGTCAGCGCTCACGGTGATGTGACCTCCACCAGCAAGGGAGTCCGCTACGGCCTGCGCATCTTGACTTGAAGAAACGTAGTGAATGGCGATTCGATCTCCTGCGGCGGCAAATTCACGGGCGATAGAAGCTCCAATTCCCCGTGAGCCGCCAGTGATAAGAACGGTGCGATTAGTCATGGAAATATTGTAGGGAATATCGCGAAATCCGTCTGGAGCTATGAAGTATTGCGCTCCGCCCGCCAGGGGAGCACTCTAGATTCATCTCCCATGTCAGATCGCAACTGAAATGTGGAGAAATAATCTGGGCCAAAAGATTCTCACAATATTGGCTAGCACAAGTAGAACGGACTTGTTACTTTGTAAGCACTCAGCCATCGAAAGTTAGTGGCTTGAAGCCGAGGAACCTGAATAGGTTAAATGGCGGCTTCCCCATAGCTCATAGAACATCCATATATACAAGTGAGTTGCTAGGCTATAGCGGTGATCAATTGGATTCTTGTCGTAGCAATAGTTGGACTCCTTATTTTGGTCGTACTTTTGGGACTAAAACTGCGCGCGATGGGAAGACGTCTCGGGCAGGTTATTAGAGATCTTGGGCAATTAAAGAAAGACCATCGTGCAGGGGTAAAAGACTCTAGGGCAGATCAATGGGAGCATTATCGACAGGGCGAGACCTTCGCTCAATTAGTAACTTTGCTAAAAATTACTGCGCCAATTCCCCCTACTCGTAAATGGGCCGCCTCGCCGGATCTACTTTTAACGCTTGTAGAAATGGTTCAAAAACATCAACCCAAACTAATTGTGGAACTTGGATCTGGGATTTCAACCTTAGCTCTTGCGAAATCACTCTTGCCCGGATCCCAGACAAGAATCATTAGTTTTGATCATTCAGAAGAATATGCACAGGCAACACGAGATTTGCTCATACAACATTCCATCACGGGAGTTGAGATACGTGTTGCTCCTATAGAACAATACGACAGTGAAAGAACTTGGTACTCAAAAGAATTCTTCAAAGATCTTGCCGATATTGATATGTTAGTAATTGATGGGCCACCAGGTGCTCAGGATCCTCAGGCTCGTTCTAGTGCTCAAATCGAGCTGGGATCTAGATTATCCAAGAATGCGATTGTTGTTATTGATGACGCTAATCGCAAGGGTGAGCATGCCATGGCGGAATCATTTGCTCGAGAAATGCCTGGCCATGCATTGGTATTTTTAGCTCACGAAAAAGGAACCGCGCTCATTGCGCCCCAAATAATGTAGTGAGTTTTTTGAAGCGTTTTTCCTGCGGGGAAAATCGGTCAATCCTTCTGACTTTTTCCCCCAGGAGGCGAGACTTCTACGATGAACCCACTGCTCACGCTTCTCCAAAACCAGGATTTCTTACATAAGGAAGCAACTAGTCGGATAAGGGCTGGCCCTGAGTCGACAACAAAGTCAAAGCCCCGCCCCCAACGGAATAGAATTACTACCATGAGCTCATCAAATGAACGCGGATTTGCCAGTGATAACTACTCAGGCATACACCCAGATGTCTTGGCAGCAATAGCAAAAGTAAACTTTGGACACCAGATTTCCTATGGTGATGACGAGACAACCGCCCTACTGGCTGATAAGTTCCGCCTCCACTTTGGTGATGACGCTCATGTCTTTCCTGTACTCATTGGTACCGGCGCTAACGTCGTTGCACTTCAAGCAATGACTAAGCCATGGGAAGCAGTCATCTGCGCAAGCTCTGCACACTTACACGTTGATGAGGGTGGAGCACCAGAAAAGGTTGGTCGCCTCAAGCTTTGGACGATCCCAACGCTAGATGGCAAGCTCACACCAGAACTAATTGATCAACAGGCATGGGGCCTCGGCGATGTTCACCGTGCACAACCTGCCGTTGTATCAATTACTCAGAGCTCCGAGCTGGGTACCATCTACACTGTCGATGAGATTAAAGCTATTACAAAGCATGCGCACTCTCTTGGGATGCTAGTTCACTTAGATGGGGCACGAATCTCTAACGCTGCTGCAGCTCTCGATGTTCCCTTTCGCGCATTCACAACAGATGCCGGTATTGACGCCCTCTCATTTGGGGCAACAAAGAACGGTGCCATGTTGTCTGAGGCGATCGTTATCCTTAACCCAGATTTGGTGAAGCCGATAGCGTACTTAAGAAAGACATCCATGCAGCTCGCATCAAAGATGCGCTTCATTAGTGCGCAACTAGATGCCCTCCTTACCGATGATCTATGGCTTATCAATGCAAATAATTCCAACCAGATGGCCGCTCGTTTAGCCGCCGGCGTCTCTAAAATCCAAGGTGTCCAGATAGTTCGCCCAGTAGAGGCAAACGCGGTCTTCGCAATCTTGCCGGCAGCTGTCACCGAGGCCCTACAAAAACGCTTTCATTTCTACACCTGGGATCAAGTGACCAGTGAAGTTCGATGGATGTGTTCATGGGATACAACAGCAGACGATGTAGATACCTTCGTTGCAGCCATAGCCGAAGAGATGGGCAAAAACTAAAGAGATCTTTTCTTGCACCAGGATGACGACAAACTGCTATCCAACGAATGGCTCATTAAATCTTCCTGCATTTAATTATGCGCAAATAGAATCAAATGTCAGGAAGATGCGTCCCTCTGATCTCGATTAAGAGTGAACGGAAGATTTAGTGCTTATGCTTCCCAACCTGCCTCAACATCTTTAGCGCCTTCGGAGTAATCGTTCCGCCAAAGCTTCCATGCTTTGGATTGGTAAGTTAGCCATCGTCCATCGCAGTAGTTACGCATTCACCAACGAATTCCTCGGCTAAGGAGGTAGTGGAGAAGTTAGCTTCGCTTTAGTTCCATAATTATCAGTTAAAGAAAAAGTCCCACAGATTACTCTGCGGGACTTTTTTGCTGTAACTCTGGGTTAGGCACCCACCTGACTAAGAAAAGATTAGCAGCATTTTTATCCACAGTGAAAGAGAAATGACAACCCGTAGTTTCAAATTTGTCTATCTTTCGTGCTGCGTACCGTTGTAGCTCAGCGGATAGAGCACTCGCCTGACTAACGAGGTTGTCGCGGGTTCGAATCCCACCAGCGGTACGCACCAAAAGTGGCCTCACGGTTAGTCGCGTGGGGCCATTTTGCTTTCACTAACGCTGAGTAACTTTTGCGCCAAAATTAACCTATTGCTCTGTCAGCGTTTTACATAGCCAGATGGGCATTTTGGCGAATTTCCCTTAATGGTTTTAATAGTTTTTCCTTTAACGCAAGTGATAGACGTTATCTTGGATGGAGCCTTCTTTGAAGTTGACTGAGTTGACTGAGTTGACTGAGTTGACTGAGTTGACTGAGTTGACTGAGTTGACTGAGTTGGCTTTGCCGGAGGCATGTTTACTTTTACTCGCAGCGTAGGGGCAGAAAACCCAAAGTTATATGCGCGTATTTCAAAGGTATCTAACTCCGGAATATAGCGAGTGGCATAAGTTGCTATATCGGCTTTGCCTTCAACGTATGAGATTTCAACTTTTGCAAGTTGGCCCGCATTTTTAGGTTCTAAGTTAAAAGCTTGGCGGATGATGTCCCCCTTGATCGACACCTCCATCCAACCCTTATTAAGAGTTTTGCGATCAAAGAGAAAATGTGGCCCAGACATGGGAACGGTGATTACTCCTTGCTCTTTGTCATATTGCACTTGCCCCAATGAACCAGTTGGACCAGAGACAAAGATTCCACCGGGTGTGTAACCACGAAGTTTTTCAAATTGGAATACATAAGGCATGACATCTATTGAAAATCCTGTAGATGCAGTTTCGGCATAGGACTCAGGGTGTTTACATAGCTCTCCACGTTCGGAGGGTGTTGCATTTGGTTTATCTGGAGATAAACACTGCCATTGATTGGGATAAACCGTTCCTTGTATTAAAGTAAGTAAATCACCATCGGTGCTGCGACCAAATGAGATGTACGGGTTCTTCATATTTGATGTGATTGCTCCGGCATTTTCTGCCAAAGATTTAGATTTCAATGTAATCCGCCAGGTAGAACCATCTGGCACGGTTTGCGCAACCCAATCGCCTCTATCCCAATTTCGCTGCACTCCTTGGTCAACCCATTGATAGATGTTGAAGAATGGTCCAGAGCTACCGATCTGGAGTCTGAAGAGAAGATCTTTTCCATCAGACAGCAGCCCTGACGCGGTGTAGCAAGCATCATGTAAGAAATCAGCGCTATTCCCAATCGATTCACATGTTTTACTATCGTAATTTCCAAAGTCTGACGCGGAATACGCAGTCTTCTTATACACAAATTTGGAATTCAGTTTTGGGGTTGTCTTTATCCAGACAATCGATGAGTAATCCAACTGGCCATTGGCATCGCGCTTTTCTTTTGTTGGGTCACTAAATTCAACGCTCTGTACACAGTCGGTAGTTCTAGATCCAAGGGAACAGTCCACCCAGAATCGAGTCTCTGATTGGAAATACTCTTGCGATGCTGCAGCCGGGGCAAAGATCACAGGAAGGGTCAAGGAGATTACCAATGTCAGTACTTTGCGCACCATGATGGTCAGACTAATTGCCTGATATCGGTTTATCAAGACAACGCGGCCGATCCATCGCTACCTACAACTTATATTGTGAATATCACCTCGAATCGCGAAACTCTCACCGCCGCCACACTTCTACT
>WLIL01000119.1 GCA_009702245.1 Actinomycetota bacterium | reverse complement strand
CATTCCAAGAGCAATCCCGAGGCGGTTGCCAACTTATGAGTAGCCAAGGACGAGTAGGAGAGTGAAGTGAGACCATCACCACTTCGACTCATAATTCGATGGGGACTTCTACTCTTTGGATTCTTTGCTTTGGCGGGAAGTGCGACGTTGGTCTTCGCATATTTCACGGTATCAATTCCGGATCCCAATCAATTCACTACGGGACAGGCCACCATTATTCAATATGCCGATGGAAGTGAAATTGGCCGACTTGGTGCGCAGAACCGCGTGAGCGTTCCACTTGCCAAAATGCCGATCGAATTACGTCGCGCAGTTCTTGCCGCAGAGAACAAGAGTTTTTACACCGATCACGCGGTAAGCCCCACTGGAATTCTACGCGCTGTGTATTACAACTTGCGCGGGGGTTCGTTGCAAGGCGGTTCCACAATCACACAGCAGTACGCCAAGACCGCTTTTCTTACTCCTGAGCGCACGATAAAGAGAAAACTTAAAGAACTGGTGATCTCTATCAAATTGGAGAACACGCTCTCGAAGGATGAGATTTTAGAGAATTATCTCAACACAATTTACTTTGGTCGTGGTGCCTACGGTGTGGAAGCAGCGGCACGTCAATATTTTGGGCGAGATGTTGATCAACTCACACTTGCTCAATCAGCGGTGTTAGCAAGCGTTTTACGTTCCCCAGGTTTTTACGATCCGCAGTACAGCGAAGGAAATAAAAAGCGCCTCGACGCACGGTTTTCTTATGTCATTAAAAATATGGTGGAATCAAAATGGATTTCGCCAGAGAAGGCTGCCAAAGTAAAGCTTCCCACAATCAAAGATCCCATCACTGGTGGAGAATTTGCCGGCCCTACGGGTTATCTCCTCATGACGATCAAGAGTGAACTTGCAAAACTTGGCTTTACTGAAGACCAACTCTTAGTAAGTGGACTTCGGGTGAAAACCACATTTGAGCGCGCTGCTCAACAAGCAGCGGTAGATGCAGTCGATACCCAGGCCCCAAAGAAGGCTCCGGCAGATTTACATATTGGTCTCGCGTCAGTGCGTCCAGGAACCGGTGAAGTTGTTGCGATGTACGGTGGGAAGGATTACTTAGTACGCCAACTCAATGACGCCACCCAAGGTATTACGATGGCGGGTTCAACTTTTAAGCCATTTGCACTAATCGCGGGGCTCGAAGCCGGAATTGGTTTAGATACCATCTGGAATGGTGATTCTCCACAAATTTATGAGGCAGATGGCAAGCCGTACGAAGTAGGAAATTACGGCAATAAATCGTTTGGGGATATCACGCTACTTCAAGCAACCGCAAGTTCTGTGAACACAGTTTATGTACCTCTTGGATTGCAAGTCGGCGCAGAGAAAGTTGTTGAGGTTGCGCGCCGAGCAGGCATACCTACCTCGGTAGAGATGATGCCGACTCCTTCTGTTGTTCTTGGATCAGCGAGCCCACATGTACTTGATGTGGCGGCTGCATACGCCACCTTCGCCGCGCAAGGTGTGTATGCAAAGCCTTACTTCATCTCCACTGTCTCTGGGCGCAATGGTGGAATTCTCTTTGAAGCCAAACCTCAAGGTGAACAAGTGTTTAGCGCAGATGTCATGGCAGACGTCACCACCGCCTTACAAGCCGTTGTGAAAGTTGGTTCAGGTTTCGAAGCGAAGAAATTAAAGCGACCAGCGGCTGGCAAGACAGGCACTAGTCAGGAGAATGCGTCGGCCTGGTTTAGTGGTTTCACTCCACAACTAGCCACCTCAGTCTCCTTCTATCGCGATGACGCTACTCAGACCCTTCGCGGTATCGGTGGACTCAATTCAGTGACCGGTGGTTCATTCCCAGCACGTATTTGGACGCAATACATGATTGGTGCATTAAAAGGCCAACCAATATTAAAATTCCCTTCGCCAGCAAACATCACTGGCACTGAACCAGTCCTTCCCAAAATGTTCGGTGTCAGCGAAACCGACACAGTGGTATCAACTGAAGCCGGTCTTTAAGTATCTAGACCCAAGATGCGATCAAAGTTGGTCGTGGTATTCCTCAAAGTAAGTGAAAGTTGATCGCCGATCTCTGGGGCATTTTTTCCACTAAATAAGAGAAGTGAACATTGCATGTGTGGCGGTTCTAGGAATCGCAAACTCTTTCCCTGCCAGGAGTAGGGGCTTCGTAGAACTCCGAAGAATTCAAAATACGCCTTCGTAACAATCTTGATGCGGCCAAGTACGGAGAAGTCACTTGATGGCGCGGAGAGTCCCACACCGTGAGCACTTCCGCCACTAGCTACCAACAGAGTTCCGCTGACTTTACGAAGGCGATAACCAGCGGTACCACTCACTTCATGCTTATCTATCACTGTTGCACTCATGCGAAGTGATTTTGCGTGGCCCAACCATAAATCGGTTCCTACTCGTTCATGAAATGTCATTTGAGGAAAATTCTTAGCTGTACGCGTGATGTTATGTGCGTGCGAGATCCAAATATGTGCATCGCTTGGCAACATCGAAAGCACCGTGTGCAACCACATTTTCTCCATGGGTGCGATAGGTAAATGCAGCGAGAAACCTAGAAAGTTTGCACCATTAAGAAATGGAGTCGCGCTCGCGAATTCATTGAGTGCGATGCCATGGCGATGCACCGGAGTTTCAATTTCTAAAAGAAATTCCTGATCAGGAGATAAGTCCTTGAGGGTCGAGATTGAAGAGATGGTCAGTACGGTGCCTCGCGGAACGGTGGCGCCTTGCGTCGGAGTGAGCAGAATGATTTTTCCAGAGAAGTGTTCGGCGACTGTCGTGATTTCGGCAATCGCTCCTACCGCGACGGCCGCTACCTTCATCCGCTCGGCTTCTCTGGCAAGCAACGTGTTGGTGAATCCGTATCCGTTGCCTTTAATTACGGGAACAAGATTGCTTCGCTCTTGGCCGACCTTCGCCAAATGCGCACGCCACTGTGCGGCATCTACGTGAAGATCAAGAGTCATGGTTGGATTATCCCACTACTTACGCAAGCGGAGGTAGAGATGGAAGGCCTTTGCTAACACTGGCGAGATAACCACTTCCCACTCGCCGATCACCTCACGGGCATATCCCCCGGTACCCACCTTGAATTGAATGAGCCCCACGTGCGAATCGTGGGGATCCAATGTTGGGGTGATGCCACGCAGATCATACGTAGCGCAAGAGCGATCGAGTGCATCTTCCATCATTGCCCATTGAACGGCATTACTCCCGCGAGCATCTCGACCGAAAGCTGTGGAGGCTCCATACGAATACCAGTAATGATCGCCTACTCGGATAGCAATAGAACTTGCGATCACACTTGATTGCCACTCGGCAAGAAAGAGGTAGAGATGTTCGTTGGTGCCATTGAGGGCATCCCACATGCGCTCGAAGTAATGGAGTGGGCGTGGAATAAAACCGTCGCGCGCCGCGGTCTCTAAATACGCCACATGAAAGAGGGCGAGATCGCTGCGGGTGCCTCGCCGGACAACCACACCTTCTTTCTCCGCTCGTTTGATGTTACGGCGCCAGAGTTGATTGAAACCGGCGAGTAATGATTCGCGATCTTTACCCAAAAGATTTAACTGAAAAAGAAAATTCGGTTGCCCCTCGCCAAATCCGTCACTGGTATTAATATTTTTCCAGCCAGCACTTTCGAGAGCGTGTACCGCAGCATTTCCTGAAGAGTATTCATGGTCGGATGGAATGTTACTCAGAGAGGTGGCTTCAGTAGACGCGAGCGCATCTTTGATTTGCTCTGTCGACCAATCTCTCAGTGGAAGTGGGGTACCAATGCGGAGCAGAAAGGCTCCAGCACTTTTCACATAACTTTTCAATGCGTTGAGTAATTCGGAATCTAAGGGTGTACCAGATGAAAGTGCTGGTCCTTCAGGAATGTAAGCAAAGGAACGACCGATCTTTGGGAGCGATCTATACAGAATTAGTGCGGCACCCATCAACTCATTTTCCTTATAGATACCAATGCTTTCGGCCCGCCACTCCTTCTTTACGTCTCCCCACTCTGGGAGTTGCAAGAAAGAAGCACTTGATTGTTGGTTAATAAACCGAGTGTGCTCTTCACGAGTGATGCGTTGGACTTTCACGCTATACCCGCTAATACATTTTTCAAGAAAGCAATGTCTTTTGCTTGGTCTTCGTTACTTCCAGGAGTTTCAATAATCGCGGGTGCGCCACTCTCATGAAGAATGCGTGCTACCACTTCTCCAGGCAGTAAACCCTGACCAAAATTAGCGTGACGATCTCTGCCAGAGCCGGCCTCGTCGCGACTTCCGTTCGCGTGCACAAGATCTATGCGACCAGTGATCGACATAATGTCGGCGACGAGCGTCTCCATATTTAAACCACCAGCATGCGCGTGACAGGTATCAAGACAAAATCCAGCGTCGAATTCAGCGATTACTTTCCATAACTCTGCGATTGAGTTGAGGTGTCGGGCCATGGCGCGCTCGCCGCCCGCAGTGTTTTCAATAAGTAGCGGAGTTGAAAGATTGAGGGCACTCACTTCAGTGAGGGCTTTCGCCCAATTCGCGTATCCGAGCGCCGGCTCGTCACCTTCCACCACATGTCCACCATGGACCACCACACCGGCAGCTCCGGCGGCAGCGGCCACCTTCATCGTGTAGCCAAGAAGTTTGCGGCTGGGGATGCGCACCTTGTTATTGCTCGTAGCCACATTGATCACGTACGGGGCATGGATGTAGAGAGTTAATCCCGCTCTCTCCATGGCTGTTCGAAGCTCTTCAGAGGGATAGCCCGCTGGCGCGCTCCACGATTGGGGATCACCAAGGAAGATCTGGACGGCCTGGGCACCAGTGGCCTCCGCCTGAGAGATGAGGTCTTCAAAGGAGTCTCCCCCGAGGGCCGCACCGATGATCGCCGTGGGTCGCTCCATAGGTTGAGGGTATCTGAGCCATCCCCGAGCCATCCCCGAGCCATCCCCGAGCCATCCCCGAGCCACCTCTGGCCCGGCCTACCGTCTGCAGGATTCCAGCCTGTGGATG
>WLIL01000118.1 GCA_009702245.1 Actinomycetota bacterium | reverse complement strand
TCGAAGAGAGATAAATAAATGGCTCGTTATACAGGCGCAGATTGCAAGCGTTGCCGTCGAGAGAAGGTCAAACTCTTCCTCAAGGGCTCTAAGTGCGATGGACCAAAGTGTCCTATTGAGTCACGCCCATACCCTCCGGGGCAACATGGTCGTGGACGTAGCAAGGATTCTGAGTACCTCCTTCAGATGCGCGAGAAGCAGAAGTGCGCACGCATCTACGGTGTTCTCGAGAAGCAATTCCGTGGCTACTACGAAGAGGCAAACCGTCGTCAAGGTAAGACAGGCGAAAACCTGCTCCGCATCCTTGAGACTCGTCTCGACAACGTTGTCTACCGCGCAGGCTTTGCAAAGAGTCGCGACATGGCACGTCAGCTCGTCAAGCACGGTCACTTCTTGGTCAACGGTCACAAGGTAGATATTCCTTCTTTCCGTGTCACTGAAGCAGACGTCATTGACGTTCGTCCGTCATCTCTTGAAATGACTCCATTCCTCGTAGCTCAAGCCGAGATCGGTGAGAAGACCGTTCCAGCATGGCTCGAAGTTGTCGGATCAAGAATGCGCATTCTCGTGCACTCGCTTCCTGCTCGTCAGATCATTGACACCCAGGTGCAAGAGCAACTTATCGTCGAGCTTTACTCGAAGTAATCACCACCAAATCAACACGGGCTTCATATAACGGTCGCCCCGAACAAGTGGAGGAATAACAGTGCTGATCGCACAACGCCCCATCCTCTCTGAAGAGGTAGTAAGTGGATCACGCTCACGGTTCATCATTGAGCCACTTGAGCCAGGATTCGGATACACGCTCGGAAACTCTCTCCGCCGCACGCTTCTTTCATCAATTCCAGGTGCTGCAGTAACCAGCATTCGGGTTGAGGGAATCTTGCACGAGTTCACCACGATCCCTGGTGTCAAAGAAGACATCACTGATCTTGTGCTGAACATCAAGGGATTAGTTATCTCGAGCGAACACGATGAGCCCGTCGTCATGTACTTGCGCAAGCAAGGTCCTGGCGTTGTTACTGCTGCAGACATTGCGCCACCTGCTGGCGTTGAAGTTCATAACCCCAATCTTCACCTCGCTACGCTTAACGGCAAAGGTAAGTTAGAGATTGAGCTCACCGTTGAGCGCGGTCGTGGATATGTAACTGCAGTACAAAACAAGCAACTCGGTGCAGAAATCGGCCGCATTCCAGTCGACTCCATCTACTCGCCAGTTCTTCGCGTTACCTACAAGGTAGAAGCGACTCGCGTAGAACAACGCACTGACTTTGACCGGCTTGTAGTTGACGTTGAGTCCAAGGAGAGCATCTCTCCTCGCGACGCAATGGCATCAGCAGGCAGGACTTTAGTTGAGCTCTTCGGCTTAGCTCGCGAACTTAACCTCGATGCTGAAGGTATTGACCTCGGTCCATCACCATCAGATGCCGCACTGGCCGCAGACCTTGCGCTCCCGATCGAAGATCTTGAGCTCACGGTTCGCTCATACAATTGCCTCAAGCGCGAAGGTGTACACACTGTCGGCGAACTCGTCGGACGTAGCGAAGCGGATCTTCTCGATATTCGTAACTTCGGTTCGAAGTCAATCGATGAAGTGAAGGCCAAACTCATCTCGATGGGTCTTGCACTGAAAGACAGTCCGGCCGGATTCGATCGCTCGCTCGTTGTCACCTATGACGATGATGCAGATTTCGATTACAACCCCACTGAAATTCCGCCGGTCATCATCGAAGACCAGCAGTACTAGGGAGAGAGATAGATGCCAACTCCAACTAAAGGTCCTCGCCTCGGTGGCAGTCCTGCTCACGAGAAGATGATTCTTGCGAATCTCGCAAGCCAACTCTTCGAGCATGGTCGCATCACCACGACTGAGACCAAAGCAAAGCGCGTGCGTCCGCTCGCCGAGAAGATGATCACCTTCGCAAAGAAGGGCGATCTCGCTTCTCGTCGTCGCGTGATGACAGTTATTCGTAGCAAGGGCGTCGTACATACTCTCTTCACCGAGATTGGTCCACGTTTTGCTGAGCGCGATGGTGGTTACACCCGTATTACGAAGATTGGTCCACGCAAGGGCGACAACGCCCCGATGGCAATCATCGAAGTACTTGTCGAAGGTACGCCTGGTAAGAAGGCTGCCGTCGGCGAAGCAACTGCCACTGCTGCAAAAGCTGCTGCTAAGAAGGCTCCGGCCAAGAAGGCTGCTGCTAAGAAGGCTGATGACGCTGCTCCTGCTAAAAAGGCTGCCGCAAAGAAGGCCCCAGCAAAGAAAGCTGCCGCAAAGAGCAAGTAGTTCTTCACTCGTTCTAGCGTTTAGATATGAATAACGATGAGCCCACCAGCAATGGTGGGCTCATTCGTTTACGCCTAGATATTTCCTACGATGGTGAATATTTCAATGGCTGGGCAAAGCAAGAAAAATTGCGCACCGTTCAAGGCGAATTGGAAAGAATCTTTGGGTTCATCTTCTTTGCAGAGACGCCGCTCACTTGTGCGGGTAGGACAGATTCGGGCGTACACGCGCGCGGTCAAGTCGCCCACATGGATGTCCCAGAAAACAAGTGGCGAGAGATAGAGGCGCAAGGTCTTTATCGTCTTAATCGCGCACTGGCAGAAGATGTACGAGTGTTAGCAGTGCAGGTGGCTGATAAAGACTTTGATGCACGCTTTAGTGCATTGGCACGCACGTACTCGTATCGCATTGCAGATGGAGCTGTTGGCCCGTTGCCACTCAATCGCAAGAGTGTGCTCTCTTGGCCGGATCGCCTTAATGATGTTGCTATGGCGCAAGCAAGTGATTTGTTATTAGGCGAGCACGATTTCACTGGTTTCTGTCGTCGCCGTGAATTTGCCACCACGATTCGAACTATTCAATCATTTACTTGGGAGCGCACGACTGAATACCTTTGTGCCACCGTCACGGCTGACGCGTTCTGTCATTCGATGGTTCGCTCATTGATGGGTGCGTTGACCGCGGTGGGAGAAGGTCGTAAACCGATCGAATGGCCCGCTTCGATGCTCAATGCCACCGAACGCGCAAGTGATGTGCCGGTACTCCCGCCTCATGGGCTGACGTTGGAGCATGTGCGCTACCCTTCCCAAGCGGAATTAGCCGCGCGTGCGGCTGACACTAAAAAGAGACGTCAACGTCCGGATTATCGAGAGTCGGTTCATGGGTCACATTGATGTCAGTGGTGTTACCTACATGCTCTCCGACGGACGCATTCTCTTAAGTGATGTCTCCTTTCGAGTGGGCGATGGTGTGAAGGCAGCCCTTGTGGGGCCCAACGGCGCAGGGAAGACCACGCTCTTTCGCTTGATTGCTGGCGATATCGTTCCAGAGCTAGGCGCAGTTGCTCGTTCCGGCGGGCTTGGTGTGATGCGGCAGTTCATCGGATCCATCCGCGATGAGACCACCGTGCGAGATCTGCTCATTTCGATTTCCCCACTGCCCATTCGCGATGGGGCACTTCGCATGGATGCCACCGAAAAGAAGATGTCAGAGTCGCACGCTGAGAGTGATCAAATGGCGTATGCCCAAGCTATTTCAGATTGGGGCGATATCGGTGGCTATGACGCAGAGGTCACCTGGGATCTTTGCGCGATGGCAGCTCTCGGAAAGTCATTCGATGAAGTCGCTACTCGGCCGGTAAGCACGCTCTCTGGTGGTGAACAAAAACGTTTAGTACTTGAAGCATTGCTTCGTGGTCCAGAAGAAGTATTGCTGCTTGATGAGCCAGATAACTACTTAGATGTTCCCGGAAAGCGTTGGCTTGAAGAACAAATCAATGAGAGCCGCAAAACAATTTTCTTCATTACGCATGATCGTGAATTGTTAGGACGTACGGCAAAGCGCATCGTCACTCTCGAGCAAGGCAACAACGGAAGCTCGGTCTGGATACATGGCGAAAGCTTTGGTACATGGCACGATGCGCGCAAGGCTCGCAATGCACGCCTTGCGGATTTGGTTTCTCGTTGGGAAGAAGAGCACCAACGACTTAAAGATCTTGTGCGTACGCTGCAGATCCAGGCATCCAACAGCCCAGATATGGCAAGCAAATATCGCGCTATGCAAACCAGGCTCCGTAAATTTGAAGAGGCCGGTCAACCTGCGCCGCCACCCCCGGAGCAAAACGTGCAAGTGCGACTTCGCGGCGGACGCACTGGCGTGCGAGCAGTCACCATGGAGAACTTCTCACTCACTGGTTTAACTAAGCCATTCGACGGCGAAATCTTCTTCGGTGATCGGGTCGCCGTGCTGGGAGCAAACGGTTCCGGAAAGAGCCACTTCCTACGACTGCTGGGGGGAGAGGGTGTGTCACACACGGGTACTTGTCGGCTAGGTGCTCGCGTGCAACCTGGTCTCTTTGCGCAGACCCATGCGCATCCAGAATTTGTTGGCAAGAGCTTGATCGCTCTCCTCTGGGAGCTCCACTCACTTCAACTAGGCCCGGCGATGTCGGTGCTGCGCCGGTATGAATTAGACCAACAGGGGGAGCAGCGCTTTGAATCCCTCTCAGGGGGCCAGGCCGCCCGCTTTCAAATTCTCCTGCTCGAGCTTGAAGGTTCTACCCTCCTATTGCTGGATGAACCGACGGATAACCTCGATTTGGCGAGCGCTGAGGCGCTCGAAGATGGCCTCGAGGGCTTCGAGGGGACGGTAGTCGCCGTGACCCACGATCGCTGGTTTGCCCGTTCATTTGACCGCTTCCTGGTCTTTGGTGAGGACGGGGTCGTCCGGGAGAGCCCCGAGCCAGTCTGGGAAGCGTGGTAGCCAACTCGCCCGCTTTGACCCGTCCGCTCTGGCGCGGGTAATCTTGCCCGTCGGTCCCCGAACGGGGCCATGGCTCCACTCTTTCGAACGATGTCTTTTTCGGACAGGTTCGTTAGATCAGGTTCCAGTACTAGATCTGAAAGAAGAGGTTCGGCGTGCGCACGTTTAGCCCCAAGCCTGGCGATATTGATCGTCAGTGGCATGTTATTGATGCAACCGATGTCATTCTCGGTCGCCTTGCCACGCACGCTGCCGTCCT
>WLIL01000117.1 GCA_009702245.1 Actinomycetota bacterium | reverse complement strand
TTTTTTTCGTCGCCCTACTTACTACGCCAATAAAGCGGTAGTGAGAGGATTAGCGACGCAGACCAAGACGTTCGATGATTGAGCGGTAACGCGCAATATCGGTCTTGGCTAAGTATTGAAGAAGTCGACGACGACGTCCGACCATCAAAAGCAGGCCGCGGCGGCTGTGGTGATCTTGCTTGTGGCTCTTTAAATGCCCGGTGAGGTCATCGATACGCTTGGAAAGCATCGCGATTTGAGCTTCGGGGCTACCTGTATCGGTAGCAGAGGCGCCGTAGGTGGTGATGATCTGCTTCTTCTCAGAACTTTCGAGTGCCATGTGGCGCTCCCTTATCTCTCGCGTGGCGGCTACCGGTCTTTTACTCGGCAACTCTCTTATCCAACGGGGGAAATCTATCAGCGGGGGCGGAATCGACCCAATTAGGGCGGGTTTCACGCTTAACTCAGCTCTGATCAGAGTCTGGGGGCTTAATTCGGCCACTTTCCCGCCTCTAAGATGTGCCCATGGAAATCTTGATGTACAGCGCCGAATGGTGCGGAGATTGCCGGAGGTCAAAGGCGCTCTTAGACAAGCTGGTGGCCACTCATCAATTGAAGTACACCTATATTGATATTGAAGCCGACCCCGCGGCCGCCGCCCGAGTCATCGAGATCAATGGCGGCATGCGCTCCATCCCGGTCATCTGCTTCCCCGATGGCACACATCTAACCGAGCCAAGCGATAATGCTCTTCGAGAAAAACTCATCGAACTGAAAGTGATCTGATGGCTATTCATCCTGGTGGGTCCCAACTCAACATTGCTAATGGAATCCGTGAGTTCGCTCATGCCACCCCACACAAAGTCGCGGTGATCGATGGTGATCGCTCAGTTACCTTTGGGGCCATCAACGAACGCGCCTCGCGCCTGGCTTCCGGATTATTAAAAGCTGGGCTCAAGAAAGGTGACGCTGTCGCACTTCTCCTCGGAAATCGTTTTGAATATCCAGAGATCGCCGCGGGTCTTGCGATGGCCGGCCTGGTTCTCGTTCCGTTAAACCCGCGTCAAGTAGCCAACGAAATTGCGTTCGTGCTTGAGCATGCAAGTGTTCAAGCGATCATCGTCGACTCCGCGCTAGCAGGAAACCTGCCATCAAGTGGACTACCAAAAATCATCTTTGCAATTGACGGAAATGACGTAGGAAAGAATTACGAAGATTTTCTTGCCACATCTAATGCAGTTGATCCTCGAATTCCCACACTTGAAAGTGATCCCTTCTGTATTACCTACACATCAGGAACTACAGGACAGCCCAAGGGCGTCCTGATTAGCCACCGGTCACGTTCGCTGACCTTCTATGCCACCGCACTCGAATGGGGCCTTGGTCCCAATACGCGCACAGTCGGGGTGGCGCCGATGTATCACGGAGCGGGATTCGCTTTTGGCTATGCGCCGATATTTACTGGCGGAACCGTGGTGATGCAACGGAAGTTCGATCCAGATGAGACTTTGCAAATGGTTCAGGATCAACGAATTGAATCTATGTTCCTGGTACCCACGCATGCACAAATGATGCGCGCACTCGGCGATGAAGCCATCACGCGTCGCGATCTCTCTTCGTTACACACTCTTTATTTCAATGCTGCTGCACTTCCCGTTGCATTGAAGAAGTGGGTACTCGATGTATTTCCTCAGACTGGCGTGCACGAACTCTATGGTTCGACCGAAGCCGGTATTGTGACAAACTCGCGCCCGCAAGATGCGCTTCGCAAGGCAGGCTCGGTGGGGCATCCCTGGTTCATGACCGAAGTACGTGTGGTGCGCGAAGATGGCTCGCTCGTTGATCCTGGTGAGTCAGGCGAACTCTTCAGCCGCTCCCCTTACTTAATGAATGGGTATCTCAACGATCCGGCGGCCACCGCTGCCTGCACTACTGATGATGGCTTCCTTACATCGGGTGATGTTGTGGTCGTAGATGAAGAAGGATTCATCAGCATCGTGGATCGTAAGAAAGACTTGATCATCACTGGCGGCGCAAATGTTTATCCACGCGAGATCGAAGAAGTCCTCGCGACTCATGACGGCGTTGCAGAGTGTGCCGTCATTGGTATTAACGATGAGACATGGGGCGAGCGCGTGGTGGCAGTAGTTGTCGCCCGCGCCGGCAAGAGCCTCAACCACGAGATCATCGAGGCCCACCTCCGTGGAAAGCTCGCCGGCTACAAAATGCCAAAAGAGACCGTGGTCATCGATGCCCTCCCTCGCAATGCGGCCGGCAAGATCGTCAAGCGCGATCTCAAGGTGCACTTCTCCTAGAGAGCGCTCCGGGTGAATCGTAGATAAAAACCTTTGCAGGATCCTTGTCTGCGAAATCCCGCCCCGATAGGCTGATGAAACAGCGTTCCACCAGACGGAACACTCATCGGATATCTATGAGGAGCCACAATGCGTCCACACGTCGAACTCATCTCTGAACACGATTACATCTGGCATGCCGCGGAACTTCCACAAGGCGAAGGCAAAGCGCATCAACGTAATCTCTCAGTGGACGAAGAGGATGGCTCCTCCTCAATGCGCGTTGATTTCCAATCAAAGTGGGGACGCGGTCCTGGTCTCCACCATGCAGATACCGAGTACTACGTCATGTCAGGTTCCATGACACTGGGCAACCAAAAGATTGGTCCTGGCGGTTACATCCATGCACCCAAAGGCGTTCCGATGGATTCCATCGTCTTCGAAGAGGGCACCCAAATTTTGCACTACCGCGAATTCGGCGATGCGGGTTTTGATCGCACCGAAAACGCACATGTCGGTCGCAAATCTGATGCTTACGGCGACATTCTCGTAGTTGATAGTGGTGCGATGAATTGGACCGAAGTTCCTAACGCCGGACCACAACCTGGCTTGCTTATTAAGTATTTGCACGTTGACCCAGTCACCGGTTTCTACACCCGCCTGGTGCACTCAAAAGAGGGTTGGACCGATCACCGTCTGGCCCATCACCCTTGCTACGAAGAGGCCTATACCTTGCAAGGAAAGATGTCTTATAACTTCGGTGATCTCGATGTCGGCACGTACTTCTTCCGCCCCGCTCGAGTAAAGCACGGTCACTTTGTTTCTCTCGAAGGCGGTGCCACGTGGCTCCTTCGCTCAGATGGCGAACTCACCAACTGGTACACCCAGAATGAATGGCTCCGCTGGGGTGGAGAAGCCGTCAATTACGGCCCCGATGGCGGCCGCATGACCTACTCCCAATCGAGCTGGGATTTGGCTGCTCGTCCCAGTGCACGTTCCGCACACGATCTCAAGCAAATGGAAGACTCAGTTGCTTTCCAGCGCGCGCAAGGCGCGCCAGATAAGGATTACCATCAACACGGAACGCACGTGGACCCCAGCCTTCGCGCACTGGGTCTCGTTGATGATCATGGTCACGCTCATGACGATCATTCACACGATGTCATGGCCGAATGGCCAGAACCTTCTGTGCTAGAACATCCAGAGGAGCGCACAGATCGCGCGCATAACTGGGGTACTGGCCGCAATTACAAGCAAAATATTGGCCAAGAAACCCCCGTGCCAATCATTTCGACTCTCCCCGTGCGCTCGCGTTCCCGCGGCCGCTGGGATGGCGATGGAATGTAATGCCTTTTAAATCTTTATGGCTGATCATCCACGTCTTCTTGCTGGTCTATTGGTTAGGCGCTGATCTCGGCGTCTACTACTCCAGTAAATTTGTAGTGCGACGCGACCTCACTAACGAGACGCGTGCCACCGTTGCCAAAGTAATGGAAGCTGTCGATCTCTCTCCTCGAATCTGCCTCGTACTCTTCCTTCCCAGCGGCATCTCTTTAATGGCAACGGATCCCAAGGGAGTCGCTTGGCTTACTTGGCAACTTGCGACGGTTTCATGGGTGCTCTCATTCGCGTGGCTCTATATGGTGGTCACGCAATACCGCACCCACGGCAAGAATCCATTCCTCAGCAAAGTCGATCTCTACATTCGCTACGGCCTTATCGTGGGATTGTCCGGCATGGCGCTGTACACCATCATCGCCAGCGAGCCCTTTGGCGTCACCACTAATCCCAAGTGGCTCGGCGGCAAAGTCCTCGTTTACGCGATTGCCATCGCCGGTGGAGTAGGAATTCGCAAAGCTCTAGTTCCCTTCGGCCCTGCTTTTGGTTCAATCATGAGCAAGGGCTCGACCCCAGAAGCCGAAGACGCTTTGACGGCATCGATGAAGCGCGCCATTCCTTGGGTGCACCTCATCTGGCTCTGCGTCATCATCGCCGCAATACTTGGAATCGCTAAGCCAGGAATGAAGTTCTTCTAGAACCATTCAGCAATGCGCGCGGCTGGTGAGCTCTTGGGGATTCGCCGTTCCTCAATGAGGGTAAGTTTCACGATTGCGCCATGTTCAAAGGTTTGCCATACCCGGGTTCGGTAATCGCCGGTGAGATTATGAATTGTTTCCAAGATGGTGCGATCAGGATTCTTCTTCCAGTGATAAGGAAACATTAAAGTCTGCTCATCGACGATATGAGTACGACCCATAAAGTCGTCATCTTCAAAGAGCATGTCATTGCCACGCACTTTGGCTCGGAAATCTAAAATCTCTGGCTCTTTACCCTCACGCGTATATATGATGCGCTCATACCACTCTTCACCAATCAAGCGAGTCTCTTGGCGACTACCGTACTTCTCAATCAGAGTCCCATCGGGATTATGGTGGGCATAAGTGCCCTCCCAAACGCCGGTAACGCCATGCAGGAAATCTTCCAAAGTGCGTGTCATCTTGGGTCTCCATTCAATTCAGCGAGGACGTACGAAGTCTTCAAGACATCCCAGTAAATTTTAACTAGCTGGTTAGAACCGGGCATCACCCAGACTTGCTCAGGTGCCCAACCGTAGTGATCCAAGTGGTAGGTGTAGTGATACGTATCAAAAGTTCCCGCAGGTACCGTGATGCGCTCCTCTCCGATGAATTCGATATCGAACTCCCACTCCCCCAACATCGGTCCGGTGGAACCGTCAGGCGAGTGCGAAGAGTTCAAAATATTGGTAACGCGCTGGCGCTTGG
>WLIL01000116.1 GCA_009702245.1 Actinomycetota bacterium | reverse complement strand
TGGGCATCACGGTTTCCGAGTAAATACTCGTAAACAACAACTAAAGAAGTTAGTGGGAGAACCTCGCTGGTTCGTTGACCACAACTCCAACAAAAAGAAATAAAGGAGCAGAAATGAAGCGCAGTAAGGCTTACAAAGCCGCGATCGCGAAGATCGAAGTAGATCGTATTTACACCCCGCTCGAGGCTTGCCGTCTCGCGCGCGAAACTTCAACCACGAAGTATGACGCGACTGTAGAAGTTGCACTCTGCCTCGGTGTTGATCCGCGTAAGGCTGATCAAATGGTGCGCAGCACCGTCAACCTTCCGCACGGCACTGGTAAGACCGCACGGGTCCTGGTCTTTGCTGGTGGCGAGCGCGCTGAAGAGGCACGTGCCGCAGGCGCCGACATCGTCGGAGCTGATGAATTGATCGATGAAGTTGCCAAGGGGCGGCTTGACTTCGACGCAGTGGTATCTACGCCAGACCTCATGGGTAAGGTCGGTCGCTTGGGTAAGGTCCTCGGACCTCGTGGCTTGATGCCAAACCCTAAAACCGGCACCGTCACCACCGATGTGGCTAAGGCTGTAGAAGACATCAAGGGCGGAAAGATTGAATTCCGCGTTGATAAGAATGCCAACCTCCACTTCATCATCGGTAAGACTTCATTTACCGAAACCCAATTGGTAGAAAATTACGCCGCTGCCATCGAAGAAGTACTTCGCGCCAAGCCATCATCGGCAAAGGGACGCTTCATTAAGAAGGCCACTCTTTCCACCACGATGGGACCTGGAATTCAAGTGGATTCCAGCCTTGGCCGCGAGACGGTTGCTAGCAACGGATAGTGATTTCTCAGGTGGGCGCGCCGCCGTTTTGACGATAGCGCGCCCACCCTTTTACTCTTTGCCCATACCAAAGACCGCAGGTAGGAAGTTCTAAAGGTCGAAAGACCGCCCGCGTAGGTGAGAAGGTCCATTCGTGGTCCCGGTCGCCTCGCGCGCCGGGATTTTTGATTTTTATCTCGAAATTCTGTGGTCTGGGGAGTTCGCACCATCGAAAGGAAGCCATATGGCACGCTCAGACAAGGAAGCTGCAGTAGCCGAGCTTGCGGAGGATTTCCGTACTGCTCAAGCCACTGTGTTGACCGAGTACCGCGGCTTAACTGTGGCCGCGCTCAAGGAGCTTCGTCGCTCCCTTGGCGCCACCACCAAGTACGCCGTCGTCAAGAACACCTTGACGAAGATCGCTGCCCGCGAGGCTGGCGTCACTGTTCCTGATGAGCTTCTTGCCGGTCCTTCAGCGCTCGCCTTTATTAAGGGCGATCCTGTTTTAGCCGCAAAGAGCCTTCGCGACTTCGCCAAAGCCAATCCACTCTTGGTTATCAAGGGCGGCATCCTCGATGGCAAGGCGCTCTCACCGAAAGAGATCACCAAGCTTGCTGATCTTGAATCACGTGAGGTGCTCCTCGCCAAGCTCGCAGGCGCTATGAAGGCTTCAATGTCACAAGCCGCAGCGCTCTTCGCAGCACCACTTTCTAAGACCGTCCGCACCATCGAAGCGCTTAAGGCGCAAAAGTCATAGGGCTGACCCGCCCTCCTTCGGCGTAAGCCGAAGAACCCCATCACGGCCAGAATTCAGGTTCACCTGGAGTCGGGTCAGAACCGAAAGGAAGCAAAATGGCAAAGCTCAGCACTGGAGATCTCCTCGAGAGCTTCAAGGAAATGACCCTCATCGAACTCTCTGAGTTCGTTTCACTCTTCGAAGAGACCTTCGGCGTCACCGCAGCCGCACCTGTTGCAGCTGCTGCTGCCCCAGCCGCTGGTGGAGCCGCTGGCGGCGCTGCTGCTGCTGCGGAAGATCAAGATGAGTTCGACGTCATCCTCGAAGATGCCGGCGCTCAAAAGATCGCAGTTATCAAGGAAGTTCGTACCTTCACCAGCCTCGGCCTGAAGGAAGCAAAGGATCTCGTGGATGCAGCTCCTGCCACCATCCTTGAGAAGACCAACAAAGAGACCGCAGAGAAGGCAAAGGCAGCCCTTGAGGCAGCTGGCGCCAAGGCCTCAATCAAGTAATTTGTCCCACCAGCACCATCAGTACCACCACTAAGTAGTTGTCGTGATTGGGCGAGGGTGGTCCGGGAGACCGGACCACCGCGCCTGACTCGAGGAAGTAAAACTCCATACACCACACAGTCATATATCGGGCGAAAGTGGTCGAAACGGTCGCGAGTTGGTATGAGCGCGACCAAACGACTACGATCGCCCTTTGCGCATTCTCAACCGAAACTGACTGCATCTCGATTTGCAGGCAGTGTTTGAGCGTGCGTTGCTCCTGTCAGGCCTTCGGAAGGATCTCTCTTGGCCGCCACGCGATCGAAGAACGCTACTGCCCCTCGCCGCCTATCGTTTGCAAAGATTCGGGAGCCCCTCGAGGTTCCTAATCTTCTTGCACTCCAAGTTGAAAGTGTGGATTGGTTGCTCGGTAACGAGCTCTGGCGCGAACGCGTCAAACAATCCGCAGCAGCCGGCACCGCCGTACCTGCACAGTCTGGTCTGGAAGAGATCTTTGAAGAGATCAGTCCTATCGAGGACTTCCAGGGCACGATGAGCCTCTCATTCCGCGATCACCGCTTCGAACCACCGAAGTACTCGATCGACGAATGCAAAGAGCGCGACATCACCTACGCCGCACCGCTCTTCCTGACGGCAGAGTTCATGAACAACACCACTGGTGAAATTAAGAGCCAGACCGTTTTCATGGGCGACTTCCCGTTGATGACTCCACGCGGCACTTTTGTTATTAACGGCACCGAGCGCGTTGTAGTTTCGCAGCTCGTCCGTTCTCCTGGCGTCTACTTCGAGCGCACGATTGATAAAGCGACCGATAAAGACATCTGGACCACCAAGATCATTCCAAGCCGTGGTGCTTGGCTCGAACTCGAAATCGATAAGAAGGACATGGTCGGTGTTCGCATTGACCGCAAGCGCAAGCAATCCATCACGGTGCTCTTGAAGGCACTTGGTTGGGATAACGCGCGCATCCTAGAAGAGTTCGGCGAGTACGAATCTATGCGCATCACTCTCGAGAAGGATCACACTTCAACGCAAGATGAAGCACTTCTCGATATTTACCGCAAGCTTCGTCCGGGTGAGCCTCCTACACGTGAAGCCGCTCAAACTCTTCTTGAGAATCTTTACTTCAACCCTAAGCGATACGATCTCGCCAAGGTGGGTCGTTACAAGATCAACAAGAAGCTCGGTCTTGATCACGATCTTAAGAAGAACACACTTACGATCGATGATCTCGTGGCCTCGATCCACTACATCCTCAAGCTCTCGCTTGGTGTGCAGATTATGGATTCCGTCCGTGGTCAAGTGCGTGTAGAAATCGACGACATCGATCACTTCGGTAACCGCCGCCTTCGCACTGTCGGTGAATTGATTCAGAATCAAGTACGTACCGGGCTTTCACGCATGGAGCGTGTGGTTCGCGAACGTATGACTACACAGGACGTCGAAGCGATCACGCCACAAACGTTGATCAACATTCGTCCAGTAGTGGCGAGCATCAAGGAGTTCTTTGGAACTTCACAACTCAGCCAGTTCATGGATCAAACAAACCCACTCGCTGGACTTACGCATAAGCGTCGCCTCTCTGCATTGGGACCTGGTGGTCTCTCTCGTGAGCGCGCAGGCTTTGAAGTTCGTGACGTTCACCCGTCGCACTACGGCCGCATGTGCCCCATCGAAACTCCAGAAGGTCCAAACATTGGCCTTATTGGATCACTCGCAACATTTGCACGTATCAATGCGTTTGGTTTCGTAGAGACTCCTTACCGCAAAGTCACCAAAGGCAAGGTCACCGATCAAATCGATTACCTCACTGCCGATGATGAAGATGAGCACGTAATTGCTCAGGCAAATGCGCCGCTTAACGCTGACAGTACTTTTGCTGAGGCTCGTGTTCTCGTTCGTCGTAAGGGTGGCGAAGTTGAATACATCCCTGGCGACGATGTCGATTACATGGACGTCTCACCACGCCAAATGGTTTCTGTGGCAACTGCAATGATTCCGTTCCTTGAGCACGATGATGCTAACCGCGCTCTCATGGGCTCGAACATGCAACGTCAGTCAGTGCCATTGCTTCGTAGCGAGGCCCCACTCGTGGGTACTGGCATGGAGTATCGCGCTGCCGTCGATGCAGGCGATGTAGTGCTCTCTGAAAAGGCAGGTGTTGTTACCGAAGTCGCTGCTGATCACGTCACCGTGATGGCCGATGATGGTTCATACCAGACCTACCGCCTTCGTAAATTTGTGCGTTCCAATCAAGGAACATGCATTAACCAGAAGGTCATCGTCTCTGAAGGCCAGCGCCTAGAAATTAGCCAGGTCATTGCTGATGGTCCTTGCACCGACTCTGGTGAAATGGCTCTCGGTAAGAACTTGCTCGTGGCATTCATGCCGTGGGAAGGCCACAACTACGAAGACGCGATCATCCTGAGCCAACGTCTTGTGCAAGATGATGTGCTCTCTTCAATTCACATTGAAGAGCACGAAGTCGATGCACGCGATACCAAGCTTGGGCCAGAGGAAATCACCCGCGATATTCCAAACGTCAGCGAAGAGGTGCTCGCAGATCTTGATGATCGCGGCATCATTCGCGTGGGCGCCGATGTTGTTACAGGTGACATCTTGGTTGGCAAGGTGACGCCAAAGGGCGAAACCGAATTGACTCCAGAAGAGCGCTTGCTCCGTGCCATCTTCGGTGAGAAGGCGCGCGAAGTGCGCGACACCTCACTTAAGGTGCCTCATGGCGAGTCCGGCAAGGTCATCGCCGTCAAAGTCTTCGATGCTGACGACGGTTATGAATTGCCACCTGGGGTTAACCAACTCGTGCGCGTATATGTTGCACAAAAGCGCAAGATCACCGAGGGAGACAAACTTGCTGGCCGTCACGGCAACAAGGGTGTTATTTCTAAGATCCTTCCAGTCGAAGATATGCCCTTCCTTGAAGATGGCACACCAGTAGACATTGTTCTTAACCCACTGGGCGTACCTGGACGTATGAACGTAGGTCAGGTACTGGAAACACATCTTGGTTGGGTTGCTAAGCAAGGTTGGGAGATT
>WLIL01000115.1 GCA_009702245.1 Actinomycetota bacterium | reverse complement strand
GGTTCCATATGAAGGATTTCGCGATCAAGTGATGGAAGTAAGTCAAGGCGCCGGTGCACATGTGGTGTATGACGGTGTTGGCAAAGATACTTTCGATGAGAGCATCGCCTCACTACGTCGCCGAGGCACCATGGTGCTCTACGGCGCCGCAAGTGGTCCCGTTCCCGCATTCGAACCCACCAAACTCGCAGTTGGATCTATTTTCTTCACGCGACCTTCATTAGGTGACTTCGTTGCCAATCGTTTAGAACTCATCTGGCGCGCAAACGAAGTCTTTGCGGCCTTTCGCCGTGGAGATATGCAAGTGGCAATCGGTGGACGTTACCCACTGGCTTCCGCATCGCAAGCACACATTGATCTTGAGGGACGTAAGACCACTGGAAAGCTCGTGATTCAAGTCCGATGAGTCCAAAAGAGTGGCACGTTACTTCTCTAGGTAAAGGTGCATATCTCTTTCATTGGCATCCTGAGTTCTACGTGAGCCCCTTTTTTGTCGGTATAAAAAGCGTGTATGCCGTCGACCCCATCAACTCCAATGCGGCGCGCTTCTACCGCGAAGCGATCGCTAGCGTCACCCGACTTCCAGTAGAGACAATCATCTACTCACACGATCATCGTGATCACGCATCGGGTGGCGCTGCGCTCGCCGACAGTCCCGATGTTCACGTCATTGCACATCGCCTCGCTGGAGAGCAACTCTCACGTCGAAATGATGCCCAGATTTTGACTCCCACTTATCTCATTGATGACCATTTGGAAATCTCCGAAGGAGAACTTCATGTGGAGTTGCGCTACCTTGGGCCTAATCACTCCAATTCAAATGTTCTTTTTCTCTTACCTTCCCTAGTGAATCCCACCGTTATTTGGGTAGATGGCGTGGAACCTGGGGTAGCACCGTATAGAAACCTTCCGGATACCGACTTCCGAGGGTTGCAAACGACTCTAGATGCTCTGGTACAGATGGATTTCTCCCAGATCGTCGGTGGCCATGCAGGACCTGATGCCTATAAATGGGTGCACGATTACCGCGACTTCTATAACGAGTTAGTGGAGGCTGCACATCGCGAAAGCAATAGTGGCGAGCATGTGGCGCCTCCAGGTTCAGATGGTGTGGCGGCAACGGAGATCGTGCGGATTGGTATCGCGGATGCTGTCACTTCGAGCCTTCGACCCAAGTATGGACATTGGCGTGGATACGAGGAGTGGGTCCCACAGACTACCGATCGAGTATTGAGTTATCTCATAACCGGTAACTGAAAAATCCCGTACTAAAGCGGAGGACTGTAAAATCCTCTACCAAATACGAACGCGCTCTGCTGGATCGAGCCAGAGCGCATCCTTCTCAGTTACGTCAAAAGCCTCGTAGAACTCATTGAGATTGCGCAGTACTGCGTTGCAGCGATGCTCATCGGGTGAGTGTGGGTCGGTAGCAATACGCTGGATCGCGGCTTCTGGACGATTCTTGCTCCGCCACACCTGTGCCCAACCAATGAAGAGACGCTGATAACCATCAAATCCATCGAGTGCGGGAGCGCTCTTGCCACTCAATGAAATTTGATAAGCCTTATGGGCGATCGTGAGACCACCCAAGTCACCGATGTTTTCGCCGATGGTGAGTGCCCCATTTACATGGTGGCCTGGCGCTGCGATGGGCTCGAGTACGTTGTATTGATCAATTAATTTTCCGGTGCGTACCTCGAAGGCCTCTCGATCTGCTTCAGTCCACCAGTCGGTGAGATTTCCATCGCCATCAAATTTAGAACCTTGATCATCGAATCCATGCCCGATCTCGTGACCGATTACCGCCCCGATACCGCCGTAATTCACCGCATCGTCGGCGTCAATATCAAAGAATGGTGGTTGCAAGATTGCTGCGGGGAAAACAATCTCATTCATTGTGGGGTTGTAATACGCGTTCACCGTCTGCGGCGTCATATGCCATTCGTTTCGATCTACTGGCTTTCCGAGTTTGGCGATGGCGCGATCTACTTCAAACGCAGTTGCGCGATAGACATTTCCAATGAGGTCATCTGCGGTGATCTCAAGAGATGAGTAATCGCGCCACTCGTCGGGGTACCCGATCTTGGGAGTGAACTTCGACATTTTCTCGAGCGCGCGCTTCTTAGTCTCCGCGCCCATCCAATCGAGTTCGGAAATATCGATGCGATAAGCCTCGATGAGGTTCGCCACCAACTCCTCCATGCGCTTCTTCGCAGCAGCGGGGAAGTGGCGCTCCACGTAGAGCTTGCCGGCGGCTTCGCCGAGCACGCCTTCGATGAGTGAGACTCCGCGCTTCCAGCGATCGCGCAATTGTGGGGTGCCGTTCAGGGTCGTTCCGTAGAAATCAAAGTTGGCATTCACAATTTCGCTAGAGAGGTGGGCTGCCATGCCGCTGAGTGTGTGCCAGAGCATCCACTCTTTCCATACGGAAATCTTCTCCTCCGTAAGGAGGGTGTTAAGACCTTCATTGAATTCCGGTTGACGAACAACGACGTGCTCAAGAGCTGATGCTGGAACATTGCCCGCTGCTAACCAGACATCCCAATCAAAATTCGAAAGTAAAGTGTTGATCTGCTTACGAGTCATTTTGTGATACGTAAGATCCATTTCACGGTTCTTGACTACGTCGTAGTGGAAGCCGGCGATTGCTGACTCCAATTCAAAAATACGCTTTGCCGCGCCAGCACCATCGGGAAGTTTGGCGAAGTTAAACATCCGCTCGATATGGGCCACGTACTTTTCGCGTATCTCGGCATATTGATCTTCTTTGTAATACGACTCATCAGGCAACCCAAGCCCGGATTGCTCCAAGTAGACGATGTATGAGTTGGAATCCTTCATGTCTACTTCGATAAAGACGCTCATAGGTGTGCTCACACCACGTCGTCCAAGTTCTCCGAGTAGTCGAGCGAAGTCCTGCTGAGTCTTAATACCTTGAATCTTCTTGAAATCTTCAGCGAGCGGAGAGACTCCGAGAGCTTCGATCTTCGCTTCATCCATGAACGAGGCGTAGAGGTCTCCTACCTTCTGCGCCTCTGTTCCAACCGCTGCCTTGCTCGCGGCAGCTTCTTCGATAATGGTGCGAATGTTCTTCTCGGACTCCTCGCGGAGGTGATGGAAAGCGCCATCAGAGGCACGATCGGCCGGAATCTCATGGGTATCGATCCACTTGCCATTTACATGTCGAAAGAGATCATCCTGGGGACGAACATCGGGGTAGCCGTGGGATAGATCTATTCCGCTCTTCATGATTCTCCTTTATGGCCAACTCTTAGAGAGCGGCGAGGGCTTGCGCTGCAACTGCATTTAACTCTGAGGTGAGATTACTCGACTTTAAATCGCGGCACATCTTGGGTGTCCAAAATGAGTGTAGGTGCTTCACCACCGCAGCCACCGGATCATGGGCGCCCATGGAATTAGCCGCAATCTGGTTGATCATGCGCACCAGTGAGTCGCTAGAGCTACTCATTTACTAACTCAAGACCCAGATCGGCGGCGGCCATCCCAATTTCTTGTGGAGGCTTGATAGATGGGCGAAGCTCTACTGCAGTCACCTTGTACTCAGGGCAATTGGTTGCCCAATCCGAATAATCAGTCGTCACCACGTTTGCACCACTGGTGGGGTAGTGGAAGGTGGAGTAGACGACGCCAGGTGGCACGCGATCGGTAATGGTGACTTTCATGACCGTCTCGCCGACACGGCTGGAGAGAGTAGCAAACGATCCATCGACAATGCCGCGCAGTTCAGCATCGGACTCGTGCATCTCAAGTAGATCTTCTGGATACCAGTTCACATTTTCGGTGCGACGAGTCTGCGCACCAACGTTGTATTGCGACAAAATACGGCCCGTGGTGAGCAGTAGTGGGAATTTACGGTTGCTCTTCTCTTCGGTGGCTACGTAAGGCGTCACCATGAACTGTCCAAGTCCGCGCACGAAACCATCCACGTGCATAGTGGGTGTACCCACGGGATTTTCTTCGTTACAAGGCCATTGCACGCTGCCTACCTTGTCGAGATGAGCAAACGAGACACCAGCAAAAGTAGGGGTAGAGGTAGCAATCTCATCCATGATCTCGGCCGATGAGCCGTATTGCATGGGGTAACCCAGTGCCTGTGAAAGTTCGGAAACGATTTCCCACTCATGCTTACCCGTTTTCGGAGGTTGAATTGGGCGCACGCGGTTGATGCGGCGTTCGGCGTTCGTGAATGTTCCGTCCTTCTCTAGGAAGGAAGTACCCGGGAAGAAGACGTGCGCAAATGCTGCAGTTTCGTTGAGGAAGAGATCTTGCACGATGACGCACTCCATCGCACCTAACGCGGCTTTCACGTGTTTGGTATTGGGATCTGATTGCGCGATATCTTCGCCGTGAATAAAGATTCCTTTGAATTCACCGTCAATGGCTGAGTCGAGCATGTTGGGGATGCGAAGGCCGGGTTCTGCTTGCAAAGAAGTTCCCCAGAGCTCTTCGAATTGGTGGCGCACTGTGTCATCTGAAACATGTCGATAGCCAGAGAACTCATGTGGGAATGAACCCATGTCACACGCGCCCTGCACATTGTTCTGGCCGCGTAGTGGATTAACACCGACACCTTCGCGACCAATGTTGCCGGTAGCCATCGCGAGATTAGCCATACCCATCACCATCGTGGAACCTTGCGAGTGCTCCGTTACACCGAGTCCGTAGTAGATGGCGCTGTTATTGGCGGTAGCAAAGAGACGCGCAGCGGCGCGCAGTTCACTTGCTGGCACCCCTGCGATGGATTCTACAGATTCGGGAGAATTCTCTGGCTTCTTGATGAATTCAAACCAATCCCGGAAAGCTTTCTCCTCGGTGCGAGTTTGGATGAACTCTTCGTCAAGCAATCCTTCGGTCGCCGCTACGTGGGCCAACGCATTCACAATCGCCACGTTGGTACCTGGAAGTAATTGGAGATGATGCTCGGCTTTGATGTGTGCGGTACGAACCAAATCAATACGGCGGGGATCGACGACGATCAGTTTTGCGCCTTGACGAAGTCGACGCTTCATCCGAGATGCAAATACTGGATGCGCATCGGTGGGGTTAGCACCGATAAGAAGAATGACATCTGCCTTGGCCACCGATGCAAAGTTTTGCGTACCTGCTGAAGTACCGAAAGTTTGCTTTAGTCCATAACCGGTGGGCGAGTGGCACACACGAGCACACGTATCAATATTATTGTTACCGAACGCCGCACGAACCATCTT
>WLIL01000114.1 GCA_009702245.1 Actinomycetota bacterium | reverse complement strand
CCTCGCGCGCTACGCACCCCTTTACGACTTAGCGCGGGCGGCCGGTCTCGGTTTGACTGCGCACGCTGCCGAAGCGGGGCCAGCGAGCGCAGGAAGAGAAGCGGTTGAGCTGCTAGGTGTGACGCGAATTGGCCATGGAAGTAACGTGGCGAGCGATCCAGAAATGCTTAAGTGGGTGCGCGCGAAAGGTGTCACTATCGAGGTCTGCCCGACGTCAAATGTGCTCACTGGCGCGGCGCCAAGTTTGAAAGAGCACCCGGTGGTGGATTTTGTGAGAGCCGGAGTCAAGGTTGCGTTGGGTGATGATGACCCAGAGAACACTGGCGTTCGACTGAGTCAGGAAGCACGTTTGCTGGTCAGTGAAGGTGGGCTGCTTGCCGAAGATATGAGAAAATTTGCGCACGACGGAATTAGCGCAGCGTTTTGTAGCGAGCAGGTTCGTGCAGAGCTCCTGGCAACGTGGGGTAAGAGTTAGCCCTCTTCAAAGCCAATTTTCAACGCCAGTTCGCATCCCTCAAGGAGTACTTGAGGGATGCGAAACTCCCAGATTCCACTTCTAGAAGGCAAGGCTCAATTCGGATAGGGTAAGCGTTAATTGTTGGTGGCTTTCCTAGCCTCTGATAAACCCTGGTAGCCCGAAAGGGCTTGTGAGAGGAGTTCCATGAACAAGCGCATAACTGCTGGTGCTGCCGCATTTGCTTTGGCAGCACTTGGTTTTGCTCTATCCCCAGCTTCGGCTGCGGTAAAGACTGCTGACGAGTCGTCATGTGGCACCGCTGGCGCATTTTGTGTCGGCGTAGTTACGGACACCGGCAAGGTCGACGATAAGTCGTTTAACCAAGCTGCTTGGGAAGGCGCGAAAGCTGGTGCCTCAAAGGCAGGCGGCTTCTCGAAGTACATCGAATCACTTGATTCAAAGGATTACGCAGCCAACATTGATCTCTTTGCTTCTAAGAAGTACAACGTCATTGTGACCGTTGGTTTCTTGATGGCTGACGCCACTGTGGCTGCTGCAGCGAAGTACCCAGACATCAAATTCATTGGTGTGGATCAATTCAACGGTACTACTGCTGCTAACTTCAGCGGACTTATTTTCGATGAAGATAAGGGCGGCTTTATTGTTGGCTACCTTGCCGGCTACCTTACGAAGAGCGGCAAGACTGCCGCAATTGCTGGCGGACCAAGCACCATTCCTCCAGTCCGTAAGTACATCGAAGGCTTCGCTAACGGCGTTGCATATGCTGCTAAGGAGCAAAAGAAGAAGCTTGCCAAGGCATCCACGGTGTACTACACCGGCGCCAACGCTTTCAATGATCCAGTCTGGGGAGCTACCACTGCAAAGCAGTACCTCTCACAAGGCTATGACGTCATCTTCGCAGCTGGTGGAAGAACCGGAAACGGTGGACTTGCAGCGATTGCAAAGAAGAAGGGTGCATTCTGCATCGGCGTTGACCTTGATCAATGGCTCACTCTCCCTGAGGCACATGGTTGCCTCGTTACGTCAGCGGAGAAGCGCCTTGTTGCTGGAGTGAGTTCTCTCGTGGGTCAGATAAAGGGTGGCACGTTCAAGGGTGGCAACTTCGTTGGCACTGTGGGCGCGTCTCCTTACCACGATCTCGCAAGCAAGGTTCCTGCCGCAGTCCAGAAGAAGGTCTCCGCAACTCTCAAGAAATTGATTGACGGTTCACTTCCTACAGGCGTAAAGCAGTAATCAGCTAAGAAATTGCAGGAAAGGAGCGGGGGACATACTTCGGTGTGTTCCCCGCTCCCGTTTTGACTCGGGTCAATCATCATCCACGAAAGGATTTTTGTGTTTAATGCGAAGGTTTTCAAGGCGTGGTTGACCCCGCTAGTAGCTGTGTTCATTGCATTCGCGGTAGGAGCCCTGCTGATGTTTCTTCAGGGTGCGCACCCGATGGACGCATACGGATCTCTCTTCAGTCACGGATTTGGATCTTGGGAAGGTTTTGCTAAAACATTAGGCAAAGCGACCCCCTTAATGTTGAGCGGGCTTGCGGTGACAATTGGGTTGCGCTCGGGGCTCTTTAATATTGGTGTACAGGGGCAATTAGTGTCTGGTGCACTTGCAGCTGGATGGGCCGGCTATGCAATTCATGGATTACCGGTTTACATCCACCTTCCGATTGCGTTGATATTTGGTATTGCTTTTGGAGCATTGGTGGGTTGGATTGCAGGAGCCCTGAAGGCCTATCGCGGAATTCACGAAGTTATTACGACGATCATGATAAATAGCATCGTGCTTGCGTTAGTTGACTACTTAGCAGGCCATAACTTTCAAGAGCCGGGACAAACGCTAGCTCGTACCTCGGCAGTCTTGCCTTCGGCCACGATTCCTAAAATTTTTGGGTTGCCCTCTGGTTTCTTCTTTGCAGTATTGCTGTCTTGGGGAGTCTGGTGGGTTTTCCAACGCACGACGAGTGGCTTCAGGCTTGACACGGTGGGTCGTAATAAGAATGCAGCATGGTACGCCGGCATTTCGGTGAAGCGTTCAGTACTGATCGCGATGGGTGTCGGAGGCGCAATTGCAGGATTGGGCGGCGCCATTGAAACCCTTGGAGTTATCGGCCGGTTCGAACCTACTTTTAACACTGGGCTCGGTTTCGACGGAATCACAATTGCTTTGCTTGGGCGGGCAAATCCTCTCGGCGTGATTCCGGGTGCGATTTTGATCGGAGGCATCCGCGGGGCATCCTCGAGTATGCAATTCGATGCAGGTGTAGCACCCGAGATCGTCGATCTCATTCTTGCTCTTATTCTTTTCTGCGTCACAGCCCCATTCTTATCAAAGTGGCTCAGGAGCACCCAAGTAGGGGCCAAAGTCACCAGCGGATGGAGCAACTGATGACGAAGTTTCTCTCATTCAAATCGATTTTGACGTTTATCTTGATCGCAATCACTGGTTTCCTTTATTCGAAAGATGGAGTCATTACGACTTCGGTAGTTGCGACAGCTTTGATTTTCGGTCTCCCGTTAGCCCTTGCTGCGATGGTCGGCATCATGTGTGAGCGAACTGGAATTGTAAATATTGGAATTGAAGGGACTCTTCTCTTTTCCTCTTTCATTGGATTCTTTGTCGCATCGAGTACGAACAACGGCGTCTTTGGAATTTTCTCGGCGATCACTGCCGGAGTGGTGACGGGGCTCTTTTTGGCCTTTATGTCTATTTCATGGAAAATGGATCAAATTATTGCTGGAACGATCATCAATATATTGGCAACCGGCTTGACATCATTTCTTTATACCCAAGGCCGCATGGCGCCTACTACTACCCCGATAGATATCCCCTTCTTTTCGAGTATCCCATTTTTTGGTCAAGTGCTATTCATGCATGGGCCACTTGTTTATTTTGGGCTAGTTGTCATATTTGCTCTCTACGTGGCGCTCTATCACACAAGTTGGGGGCTGCGCTCTCGCGCAGTCGGCGAGCATCCGGGCAGCGCAGATACTGCGGGAGTCTCGGTCTTTAGGCTTCGCTACCTCAACGTTGCCCTTGCAGGTGCAGTAGGTGGGCTTGCGGGCGCTTACTTAAGTTTGGAACTAGTGGGATCGTGGGATCGTGGCTTTACCGCTGGAAAGGGCTTTACCGCGTTGGCCTTGATGATTTTTGGTCGATGGAACCCGATGGGTGCGCTCGCAGCAGCCATGTTCTTCGGGCTCACTCAGGCCATTACCAATCAATTGATGTTTTCTGATGTTGCGCATATCCCTGAACAATTTGTGAACATGCTTCCCTATGTTCTCACGATCGTGGTCCTTGCGATTTCAGCAGGTAAGGTACGTCCACCGGCTGCTGAAGGCCTGCAGTACGAGAAGGAGAAGGCGTAATGAGTGCACTTCTCGAAATCGCCAATGTCACTAAGACTTTTCCAGGAGTGGTGGCAAACGAAAATATTTCAATCACGGTAGCTGCTGGCGAAATAGTGGCTTTGCTCGGAGAAAATGGTGCCGGAAAATCCACCCTTGTGAAGAGCGTCTTCGGCATGGTGCGTCCGGATTCGGGAGAGATTCGTATCAAGGGTGAAATTATCACTCCGGGAGATACTAGTGGGGCAATTGCGCGTGGTGTGGGCATGGTGCACCAGCACTTCCAACTCGTTCCCGTGATGACGGTTACTGAAAACATTATTCTGGGAAGCGAGCCGAAGCGCGGCATCTTCATTAATATGAAAGCGGCACGCGCAGAAGTATTGGCACTCTCTGAAAAGTATGGCCTTGAGGTAGATCCTGATGCATTTGTAGAAGATCTTCCGGTGGGCACGCAGCAACGCATCGAAATTCTCAAGGCGCTTCGCAAAGACGTTGATTTGCTCATCCTTGATGAACCCACCGCGGTTCTGACACCGCAAGAGACTGATGAGCTCCTGCAGGTGATGAGGAACTTGGCGGCTTCGGGCGTGGGCGTGCTTTTTATTACCCACAAACTCCGTGAGGTCATGGCAGTTGCTGACCGCGTTGTCGTTTTGCGCAATGGTCGCGTAGCCGGCAGTACTTCTCCTAAGGAAACAGATGAAGAAGGTCTTGCCCAGCTCATGGTGGGCCGCAATGTCGTTCTCCAAGTCGAAAAGGGTGATGCAAAGCCAGCGGCAGCGACCCTGGTGATCAGAGAGTTGCATGTCAACGATGACCGCAAGCATTTGGCTGTCAATGGACTCAATTTAGAAGTCCGTGCTGGCGAAATCGTGGGCGTCGCGGGTGTCGAAGGTAATGGTCAGCGAGAGCTTGTCGAAGCAATTTGCGGAATGCGTCCGCGCGTGAGCGGGGAAGTTTTGGTCTCTGGAGAAGTGACGCCAGATATGCATCCCCACAAGGTCCATTCCATGGGTGTTTCACATATTCCTGAAGATCGCGAAAAGCATGGGCTTGTCTCCTCATATTCGATTGAAGATAACCTTGTTCTGAATCAATTCGATCGTGAACCATTTGCCAAGGGTTGGATTCGTAACATTGAAGCTTTAGAAGGTAACGCCACTCGGCTGGTGGAGGAGTTTGATATTCGAACTCCATCAATAAAGACGACTGCGAGCGCTCTATCAGGCGGAAATAAGCAGAAGGTCGTAGTCGCACGTGAGCTGAGCCAAGACACTCGCGTGGTAGTAGCTGCACAGCCGACTCGTGGCGTCGATGTGGGTTCAATTGAATTCATTCATAATCAACTGATTGCTGCGCGCGATGCGGGAGGAGCCGTACTCCTCGTCTCGGCTGAGCTCGATGAAATTCTTTCGCTCTCCGATCGAGTTGCCGTGATGTTTGGTGGAAAGATCGTGGCTATTTTGGATGCAAATGAGGCCGAACGTGGTCTTGTGGGTCGACTTATGGCCGGTCTTTCAGCATGATGG
>WLIL01000113.1 GCA_009702245.1 Actinomycetota bacterium | reverse complement strand
AGCGCATCGACGCAAATCTCTGTAAATGCAGATGGCTCTCGCGAAAGCACCGCGACAAGCACGAGCGGAAATATTATTTCTGTTTCAAGAAATCTAGAAGGTTCAATAACATCCAGAGCATACGTCAGCGAAGGAACCGCGGATGGTGGAGTCTCAACCACTACTCAAATTGCGGCATCGGGAGAATCGCAAATTATCGCGCGTGCAGGTGACGGTACAACTCTGACGCAATCAATTGGACAAGACGGTAAAACTTCGACCCTGGTCGTATCGCCCCAAGGCGTACAGGTTTCAAATCAAATACTCGGAACTGTTGTCAATACAGTTCAGGAAAATGTTGTTGTCACTGTAAATCATGATGGAACTGTGGGCGTAGTTATCGCCGACGAGGGTGTCCTCAAAGTAAATATTGACGGCACATATCAAGAATCTGAGAATAGGTCGTTAGCTACCCAAACTTCTCCAGATGGAAAATCCAGCACCATTTCTTTTAACGAAGGCTCAACCGTCACAATTTATGTAGATGGTTCGATCGCGGTGAATACGAGTGAAGGATTTACCGTCAACTCTGGGATCAATGGTTCTGCCGTTGTCACCTCACCTGATGGTATCTGTGTCACAACGACACCAAGCGGTCAGATAGTCCTTGCAGCCGGAGATGGGACTACTTTCGTGGCTGCTGTTGACGGCTATATCAACGTAAATACTGTGCAAGGAAATTCACTTTCCGTAACGCCTTCAGGGACGATAACAGCCACGGATTCGGATGGTTGCTCACTCACAAATACAAGTGATGGAGTTATTGCCCTCGCACAATCAGATGGCAACACATACTTACAGTCAGCTGATGGCAGTTTCACAATCTCTAATCAATCAGGATCTACTTTCACTGATTTTGCAAATGGATCGAGTGCCGTAAGCATTCCTGGTGGTACCACCTTCTCAGTGGATCCATCTGGAGCAGTAAGTGGTAACGCACCTGGTGCGAGTTACGTCAGTTTGCCAAATGGCGCTACTGCGTGGAATACGTCGAATGTTGCTAGTCTGAAAATGGATCAAGGGGCTTCAATAGCGCTTAGTGGAGGCGTGGCGTATGCGGTCACGGCAGATGGTGTGGGTATCTCCCATACATACTCTCCTGATGGATCCGTCACTAAATTTACATTTGAAGATGGTTCATCGATTGCAACCACAAAGAACTCGGCAGAATTTATAGGCGCTGATGGAACGTCCACGAATGTGCCAGTCGAGAATTGGAAAAATTTTGAAGGCGCTACTAACTTGGTGGCGGAATTGAAATCAAGTGATTGTGCGAATTTCGAGTTCAATATGTCTCCAGATGGAGTATTCCTCATCCCAGATGGAAACTCTGGATCCATCGAGTTGGGCTTAAATGCGCAACTTACTTGGAAGTCCTTTGATGGCGCCATTGTTACGGCTGGAAGTGAGCTGCAGTACTCCGACCCAGCTGGAGTCGTATTCTCACTAGATCCCTCTGGACCATCATCATTTAATAATGGCGCAGGTCTCATAAATAACTTTGATTTGAGTGGCGCCTCTTCTATGCAATTTATGGAGAAGTGCACACTGACCGTCACCCCTGGCGGAACGACAGTCATTTCAGCCGGAGAAGGAGATGCTTCCTTCACAATTGGTGTTAATGGAACTGTGACGGCGGCTGCCCCCGACGGAACTACCATCGTGGCAAGTTCTGACGGTACAACCGTGGTAAATGATTATGCGGGCAACTCAGTCACCACACTTGTAGATGGAAGCACACTCATAAATTGCGACTCGGGAATTGCGGTTGTTACTTCAGCAGTGGGAACCACCGCCATCGCGACACAAGATGGGGCCACTTTGGTCATCTCCCCTGATGGCACTACATCGGTGGGCACGGGCGACGGTGTATCAATCGTAAATACTGGGGATGGTACGACGTTGACGATGATGCAAGGCGATGTCTACGTAACTAATGACCAAGGCACAGTCTTATACGATGAAGGAGTCAGCGTTTCACTTCCTAATGGTGACACCCTTTCCCTCTCGGAGACTGGAGCAATTGTTCAGGCTTCAGGTACCTCGTCGGTTGAAATTAGTCGTGATGCGACTCTACAAATTTCTATCAATGATCAAGAGGCTATTCGTGTCTCAGATGCCGGTGGATTTGCCTGGAGCAACGAGGAGGGAAGCACCGTCGCGATTAATCCCGAGACGTTCTCACTCGAGGCAAGTTTCACTTTTGGTATTGACATTGCAATGACTTCTGAGGGATATGTAAACGTCGCGATGATTGATGGTTCGCAAATATCAATGTTCGAAGACGGCTCGACTCTAGTTGTGATGAGTGACGCGACAAGTGTTGTTGTGCCAGACGGTGGTGGAATTTCTATTTCGTCCTCCGACGGTACAGATGTCGAAGTTTCTAATGATGCATCAATTACTGTGACATCTTTGTTGGGCGACGAAACGGAAAGTTCAGCAGGTGCTTCCTCAATCGACTCGGCTCCGGTGCAAATTGAGGCTGATGCACTGCTCGTGGAAGAGACGAGCTCGCTCCTATCTCCAGAGGAGCAAATAGATATTCCGTCACAGGCACCGGTTGAGACTGCCATGCCAACATTTCAAATGTCAGTCACAGCCCCCGAGGATTCAAGCGATTCGGATTCGGAGATCCTTCTTGAAGCTGTTGCCGAGCAGGAGAACCCGGAGAACTCCATTGAACCAACTTCCGATCCCGAGTAGGTGAATGCCCCACTAAAGAGTTCTTCTCTAAATATGGGGTTTCCCCCGTGTTTGGAGTTACAAGAAGTCCTTAATCAAAAATCTGTCAGTGAATTCATTAATTCGTATTTGAGAGCGCTGCTTTTGGCTTTACAAGTTCATACAGGGCACCTAAATTCATTTTGATAAATGTCTCTCCCAACAGGGAATTTGAGCCGGTTAGATTTCAGCTGAAAGGGAGGGAGCGGGCAGATGCGTAGGCAGATCAAACGCACGGACCCCTCCGGAATCGAAGTTCTCGCTAGCAACCATGAGGATGAGTCCTCAGAAGTAGCCATCACCTCCGATAGCAATCTTTTAGCGCGCCTCTTTCTTCAGCGCTCCCGCAATGAGGTCGCCCCATCTTCGCGGCCACGATTCTTCGACAGATTTTTTCGGAGGCGTAAGGATGCGCAGGCAAGCATCCCAGACACGACACCAACCTCTAGTGTTCTTGAGCTTCCCTCGGGACTTACTGTTCGGAGTCAACGTGGAAAATCTGGGCGCACCACAACCACCATTGGGTTGCGTAATGGATCGAAAATTGAGCTGGCTTATCAGGAGGAAAAAGAGGAACTAGCAATCGCGGGTGGAGTATCCGCATCATCACTCAGTGCATCGTCATCGATCGGAGGTGCAGTTCTTGTTGGTGGCGTGAGCGCGGGAGCGGCAGATGCCTCGCAAAGCGGATTCAGCTATGTTCTTGTTGATAGCGCCGGCGCCGCGCATCACGCGCAGATAATCAACAAAGGGGAACTAAGTACCGAACACCTTGAACTAGTGAATGATATTTCGAGGAAACATATCCGACTAGAAGTAAATGAAAGACTTCAAGATTCAAATCTTGGTATTTCAATTAAGAATAGTGATCGTAACTCTGTAATTCTGAAGAGCGAAGACGGGTCCCTCATCACAATTCGCGATGATGGAACTTTAAGAATTCTCACTGGGTCAAACAACAATACGGTAATTGATGTAGTCAATGGCCAACGTATGTCGATGGCCGCCGGATCTATCACTGCGAATATCTCCGCTGACGAAATTGCAGTTCTGCGCCAAAACAATCCTTTAATTTCAATTGAGCCAGACAAGATTATTAATAACTTTGTAGATGGTTCTAAGATCACACACTTCGCCTCTGGCGACAACGTACTTACGCCAAGGCAATTAGACAGGTCCGATGAGCGCTCAAACTCTAATGTGCCGACACGTGAGCGTGATTCCCAGCCCGAATTAGAGCAAGAAATTCCGGCAGTTACCCGAGTGGAACGGGATGAGACCTCTGGGCTTCGGTTTCATTCATCTGATGGATCCACAGTTGAAATTCCGGTCACGGTCATTGAGCCCACTCCAAAGATCACACTAGAACCTGCGGTACCAAATTCTCCTGTCGTGACTCTTGAGGAAGAAGTAGTCACCGGAACCACCATCCTCACTATTGATACTGGCCTTCCTGATACTGGAACTGCCCCAAGCCTTCCCGATACTGGAACAGCTTCGGTTGCTACTGACACGGGTACGGGTGTTGTTGATACGGGTACGGGTACTGGTGTTGTTGATACGGGTACGGGTACGGGTGTTGTTGATACGGGTACGGGTACGGGTGTTGTTGACACGGGTACGGGTGTTGTTGATACGGGTACAGATACTGGAGTTGTTGAGACTGGTACTGGTGTAGCTGAAACAGGTACTGGTACTGGTGTTGCTGATACGGGTACGGGTACTGGTGAAGTTGATACGGGTACTGGTGAAGTTGCACCCGGTACAGGCGATGCTGACTCGGGTACAGATACTGGAGTTGTTGAGACTGGTACTGGTGTTGCTGACACAGGTACGGGTACTGGTGTAGCTGACACTGGTACTGGTGAGGTTGCACCCGGTACTGGTACTGATGGAATTGAAACTGGTACGGGTACTGGTACGGGTACTGATGAAGTCGAGACTGGCACTGGCACGGGTACTGGCACTGGTGAAATTGAAACTGGTACGGGTACGGATGAAGTCGAGACTGGCACTGGCACTGGTACGGGTACTGATGAAGTCGAGACGGGCACGGGTACTGGTACTGAAGAAGTTGAAACTGGCACGGATACTGGTACTGAAGAAGTTGAAACTGGTACGGGTACTGACACTGGCACCGGTACTGATGAAGTTGAAACTGGTACGGGTACTGACACTGGTACTGGTGAGGTTGCACCCGGTACTGGTACTGATGAAATCGAAACTGGTACGGGTACTGGTGTAGCTGAGACTGGCACTGATACTGGTGTTGCTGATACGGGTACTGGTGAAGTTGCACCCGGTACAGGTACAGATGGAATTGAGACTGGTACTGGTGAAGTTGAGACTGGCACTGATGAAGTTGAAACGGGCACTGGCTCCCCATCAGGTGACGAAGACGACGAAGACGACGAAGAAGATGAAGAAGACGAAGATGATCGTGACGATGATGAAGTAGATACTGGTACTGGCGATGCTGAAACAGGCACTGGTACAGGTACTGGTGAGGTTGAAACGGGTACAGGTACTGGTGAGTTTGCACCCGGTACTGGTACTGATGAAATCGAAACTGGTACGGGTACTGGTGTAGCTGAGACTGGCACTGATACTGGTGTTGCTGATACGGGT
>WLIL01000112.1 GCA_009702245.1 Actinomycetota bacterium | reverse complement strand
TCCGGGAATCGATGTTGGGAAATATTGGCCACCGAAGAGTATTGGTGACGCAGGATTTTGGGAGGATGCAAAAGAGCAGATTGGTGCGCTCTATACATCCGATGGTGGATATATCAGTGACCCTTCACTCTCCGCCGTCAATTTGGCGGATGCCGCTAAACGCCACGGTGCGCACTTTCGATTTAAAGAAGAAATTGTTGCCATTTTGAAATCAGAGAGCCGAGTTCTCGGTGTCCGCCTGGCGAGCGGTGAAGAGCTCACCGCAGATGTTGTCGTTAATGTGGCTGGCCCATGGTCGGGCGCACTCAACAAGATGGCAGGAGTGGGGAGCGACTTTACGGTTGAGATCGCTCCCATGCGTCAAGAAGTTCACCACGTAGATGCACCTCCAGGAATGGAGAGTGGTCCAGTGATTGGTGACCTCGATGTCGGTGTTTATATGCGCTCCACACCTGGTGGCGGTTTCCTAGTGGGCGGTACTGAACCCGAATGTGATGACATGCAGTGGATCGAAAATCCTGATCAAGCGAACATGTCGCGCACCCAAGATCTATACGATGCACAAGTGACCCGCGCAGCACGAAGATTTCCTGATCTCAAAGTTCCTCCTGTAGCAAAGGGGATCGCGGGTGTGTATGACGTGTCCTCCGATTGGACACCTATCTATGACCGAAGCGAATTAGATGGTTTCTATCTAGCAATAGGCACGAGCGGAAATCAATTCAAGAATGCACCAGGAGCTGGCTTAATTATGGCGAAATTGATCGATTACGTTGAGGGTGGGGGCGATCACGATACGCACCCATTAGTCGTAACGGGATCACACACGGGTCTACCGATTGATTTAGCTACATTTTCCCGGAAGCGCCAGCGCAATGAAGATTCATCTGGCACTGTGATGGGTTAGCGATACAACTTAACGAAGTGTGAGTTGACGTCCCACTAATCCGGCACGCGCTCGACGCTCAACGCTAGTGAGCGGCTCATCTTTCTCGAATGAAGTCATAAAGATCCGCGAAAGTGTGGTGAGCGCAAGTTCAAACGCTCTGATAGGTGTCTCGTGTTGCACATCGAAGACCGGTACTAATAATCCATCAGCGCGGAAGGCGCCCAGATAACGGGTGCCATTGCCGAGATTAAGTTCATCACTAGCTGCTAAGCGTGCTAAAGCGTTGAGAGAGCGCTCTTCCTCATGCGGAAGTAACCAACGCACCACTGTCCGGTCAGGAAAGGCGCACCAAAAAGCCGAACCTAGGTCAACTCGGATTCGTTCCGTCTCGATGATGCTTCCTTCAAACTCTTCCAAAGCTGCTTTGGTCTCCGGCTTTGCCATCTCTTCTTCGGTAAACCAAAAGTCAAAATTCTCATGTGTTTCGGGAGCAAAAGAAAGCGAGAGATCCAGTAGATCCTGCAGTCGGGAAGTATTACTTAAATCCCCACCCACGATAGATGAGCCATCTTCTGCCTTAAGAATCGCAGTGAGCGCCGCAGCCATATCTCGACTGGCATCCCCGCTACTGGTTTGTACTTGAAGGGCGAGCATCACTACGCCATCAGTGCGCTTCACGGCGCTCACTGAATTGGGGAGCAGTGAAGTAACAACGATTTCTTGCCCGGTTGCCTTCACGCGCGCTTTCCCGGCGGCCGCTGGCACAATTTCTCTCAGAGCAACCCATTCAGTCTCGTTGGGTAATCCCTCAAATGGGCGCGAGACGAAGGCAAGTGGTGCGCGATCTTTTCCGTGGCAAGCTTTATACCGACGTCCTGATCCGCAGGGGCAAGGTTCACGGGGGCCGACTACAGCTACTTCTTCAGAACTCATTCCGGTGACTTTAGTTGATTTCCCCAAGTAGTGCGCGTACCTCGCGTGGTCTATTACTAATGATCGCTTCAACCCCAAGTTTCACACAGAGTTCAACATCACGTTCTTCATCGACCGTCCATACATGCACTTCGTAACCTTGCTCGTGAAGACGGGCCACAATTTCGGGATCTCGACGAAGGCGCTCCATTCCTGGACCGATCACAGGAACTTTGGGAAGTGGAGAGAGTAAACGGTGATCAAGCAAGTAAACCGCTGGGATATCAGGTCGAAGCGTGCTCCATCTTTGTACTGCCAGGAGCGAGAAAGACATCAGTCGAAAGGGGGCGAGTGCGGCGCTCCCGTGGAAATCGACGGCAGGTAAGAGCGCTGCCAATTTATGTTCAATGGCTCCCCCATTTGGGACGGGGTGTTTGGTCTCTATCGAAATGGATTTCCGATGAATTTGAGCGAGTGCGAGTAACTCGATGAATCGAAGTGGGGGCTGTGGTTTTTTACTTCTGTGCCATGAACCAGCATCGATCCCCTGCATATCTTGCCAAGTGCGAGCAAAAATCAAACCAGAAGAATTACTAGTCCGATTAAGGGTCGCATCATGCCAACAAATAATTTCGCCATCGCGTAACAACCGCACATCGCACTCAAAGCCGTCTACTTGTGCCGCTACTGCGTCGTCGTAAGCCACTCTGGTGTGTTCTGGATATAAATACGATGAACCGCGATGCGCAATAACTATTGTCATGATTTTAAGATCGTACTTCGCGAGTTGAATACGAGTGAAGTTATCGCACTTACAAGAAAGGAGATAACAGAGGCACTCATCCATGTTGCTGGAGTGAAATGGATGAGGCCTTGAATGTTTCGCCAAAGGGTAGACCAACCACTGGCATAGCCAGGGTTAATCAGTTGATATGTGACGAATCCCAGCGCCCAAGAGAGTGTGAGTGAGGGGCGCCACCGCGAACTATGAGATAAATTCCATTTTCCTTTTGAGATGAAGAACCAATCAGTGAGAATTACCCCACACAATGGGACAAATATGGCGCCAATTGCAAAAAGGAATGATTCATAGCCCACGACATCAATGGAGAGGGCAAAGACGGTGGCGATACTTCCAATAAGAACAGCCATCTTCTTTCTATTCCATGAGTCATTGAAATTTTGTAGTGATACCACTGTTGAATAAATATTCGCGAATGCTTCATCGACTTCATCGATAATGAGAATTACTAAAGCGAGTGCGCCAAACGGAAGAAGTAGTATTGCTTGGCTAAATCCGTATACGTCGGCCAAATTCTCTCCAGTAAGACTTACTAACGCAAGTAATCCCAGTAGAAAGAAGCTGCCGGCGCCAGTGAGATAACCGGAAAAAGTTGCCAAAAATGAACCTTGCTTTGCGTGGCGTGAGTAATCAGCGACAAGGGGAGCCCATGAGATAGGTAGCGCTACTGCGATATCGACTGCAAGCCAATAGCCACTCCAGCTTTGACCACTCTTAAGCTCAACACCTTGAGAGAGCACTTCAATAAAGAGATAGATGGTGGTGAGAATGACCGCCCACAATATGTACTTGCGCAGCACTTTGATAAAGCGAAGTGGTCTCAACGCTAACAACGTACTAACGACGCCGGATCCAACGAGCCAGGCGTTGAGTGGTCCACCCACTACTTTCTGACCCGCATGTCCAATCACTAATATCTCTACTGCGCTCCAGCCCACGCACTGTGCAATGTTGAAGAACGTGGGTACATAAGATCCACGTCTGCCAAAAATTCCCCGCATCATCACCATCGAGGGCACACCTGTGATTGCCCCGATTTTTGCCACCCCACCAAGAACCGCAGAGCCAAGAACTAGCCCTAACGCCAGTGCACAGAGTGCGGCGGTGAAGGCAAAATTGGAGGTACCAAGCGGTTGTTGAATAAAAATGGCCGCGGCTGGAATGGTCAATGTGATTCCGAGAGAACTCCACAATGAGAATTGATCGCCAAAGGAGAGTGTTCGAGTATTTCCTTCAGCCAGTGATAACGGTGCGTCGGTCAATGACATGTGGCTCCCTACGCCGGCATGACCCGGATCAGGTGAAGCGGTCGACCCCGAAGGTCCTCTCAGCCGATTCCTGTCTTCGGCTCCCGCGCCCCGCCAGCGTACCTGGATTGCTGGGTGCGCGAGAGGGGAGTTGAACCCCCACACCCTTACGAGTACACGGACCTGAACCGTGCGCGTCTGCCATTCCGCCACTCGCGCTTACGGGCAGGCTAGCAGGGGCGAGTAAGGTCTAGCCAAAGGAGGACAGATGCTTACCTTGAAGGCACACGGCAGGAGCGAATTGGGGCTCCACCGTGAAGGCAATGAAGACGCTGCGCTCTTCTCTCCTACTCTCTGTGCGGTGGCAGACGGCTTAGGTGGTCATGCGGCTGGAGAGGTTGCCTCCCGCTTTGCGATTAGCACACTCGCTGAATTGATTAAAGAGAAGAAACTTTCTTCCTCGAGGATTAGTAAGCAAGTACGTGAAGTAGATAAAGGATTAGCAACCCTCATTGAGGGTGAAAAACAATATGGTGGAATGGGCACTACGCTCACGGCAGTTTTTCTCACCGAGCAGAATCTCCACGTTGCTCACATTGGCGATTCGCGAGCCTACTTGTATCGAAATGGCACGCTAGAACAACTCACTAAAGATCACACCATGATTCAAGAAATGATCGACCGTGGAGAGCTCACTGTTGCTGGAGCTAAATCACATCCAAAGCGCTCACTCCTCACACAAGCACTCATGGGACAGAAGAAGATCCAACCAGACGTGATTTCAATCGATATTTTTGAAGGTGATCGTTTACTGATCTGTAGTGATGGCCTCAGTAACGTCGTCAGCCTTTCCAGTATGGCAAGTGCCCTCAGCCAATTATCTAGAGAAAGCGCCGTGGATACTTTGATAGCCCTCACTTATGCGGCCGATGCACCCGATAATGTCACAGTGCTAGTAGCCGATGTGGTGTCAGAGAAGAATGTTTCTGATCCAATATTTCTTGGTTCGGCGGTAGACCTCTCATGACCCGACTCTTAGGTGCACGATACGAAGTGCAGGAACTCATTGGTGCAGGTGGTATGGCCGATGTGTATCGCGGCTATGACAATAGGCTCCACCGTGTTGTAGCAATCAAGATTTTGCGAGCCGATCTCGCGCGAGACCCATCATTACAAAGTCGTTTTAGGCGTGAAGCTCAAGCGGCCGCGCGCCTTAATCATCCCAATATTGTTTCTGTGTATGACACTGGCGAGGAACAACAAGAATGGGGCACGCTTCCGTACATCGTTATGGAGTATGTAGAGGGAACAACAATCCGAGAACTGCTACGTCAGGATGTTCGTCCGGATTACCAAGAATCCTTACGTATAGTGCACTCGTTGCTCGACGCACTCGCATACTCACATGAGAATGGAATTGTTCACCGCGATATCAAACCGGCCAATATTATGGTGACCGCCGTAGGTGAAATTAAAGTCATGGACTTTGGGATTGCTCGTCCATTAGATGACGTGACAGCTACAGTCACACATGCTTGGACGGTAATTGGAACTGCTCAGTACCTC
>WLIL01000111.1 GCA_009702245.1 Actinomycetota bacterium | reverse complement strand
TTCCAGCGTTTAGCCCCGGCTTGCTGGACGGCAACCCTCCACCGCGGTGGGGTGCTCCGGGTGAGGACCAGGTCGACACCGGTCGACAAGCGCGGGTCTCTCAACGGAGACCCCTCAGGAGGGGTTATGTTTCGTTACCTATTTTTAGGGTCACGATCCGTAGTCTCGCCGTGCTCTCACACATACGACGAGAAAGTTGAAAACTATGTCTGATTCCGCAAAGGGTGGATGGTCCTTCGAAACACGCCAGATCCACGCAGGTCAAGTTCCTGATCCCACTACAGGTGCGCGCGCCTTGCCGCTCTATCAAACGACGGCATACCAATTTCGCGATACCAAGCATGCGGCCGATCTCTTCGGGCTTGCAGAGTTGGGAAATATTTACACACGCATCATGAATCCCACACAAGATGCCGTAGAACAACGCATCGCCTCTCTTGAAGGTGGCGTGGCATCCCTACTCGTTGCCTCTGGTTCGGCAGCGACAACCTTTTCGATCCTGGCAGTTGCTGAAGCCGGCGATCACATCGTTTCGAGCCCCAGCCTTTATGGCGGAACGTACAACCTCTTCCATTACACGCTTCCTAAGCTCGGTATCGAAGTTTCCTTCGTGGAAGATCCGGAAGATCTCGAGTCGTGGCGCAAAGCGATTCGTCCGAACACGAAGGCTTTTTTTGGTGAGACCATTTCAAATCCAAAAAACGACGTGCTCGACATCGAAGGCGTAGCCAATGTGGCTCACGCATTTGGTGTTCCACTCATCGTCGATAACACGGTGGCAACTCCCTACCTACTTCGTCCGATCGAACATGGCGCCGACGTCGTAGTCCACTCGGCAACTAAGTTCCTCTCAGGACACGGCAACGCCGTCGTTGGTGCGATCGTGGATTCAGGCAACTTCGATTACGCCCGTTACCCAGAGCGTTTTAAGAGCTTCAACGAGCCAGATCCCAGTTATCACGGCCTCGTGTACGCACAAGCGCTAGGTGTCGGATCGGCCTTTGGTGCAAACCTTGCCTACATCTTCAAGATTCGTCTCACGTTACTTCGTGATATCGGCGCTGCGGTGAGCCCATTCAATGCATGGCTCCTTGCCCAAGGTCTAGAAACCTTGAGTCTTCGCATCGATCGCCATGTGGAAAACGCCAAGAGCATCGCATCTTGGCTAGAGACTCGCGACGAAGTGGAGAAAGTAAATTACGCCTCACTTCCTTCTTCTCCATGGCATCGCTTGGCAAAGAAGTACGTACCCAAGGGTTCAGGCGCCGTGCTCTCCTTTGAGCTCAAGGGTGGCGTGGAGGCTGGCCGAAAGTTCGTAGAGTCCCTTGAACTCTTCAGTCACGTAGCCAATATTGGCGACGTACGCTCATTAGTGATTCACCCAGCAACGACCACACACTCTCAATTAAGCGCCTCTGAGCAACTAGTTGCTGGCGTGACTCCAGGCCTAGTGAGGTTGAGTCTTGGTCTAGAGAACGTGGAAGATCTCAAAGCAGATATCGAGATTGGATTCCGCGCCGCTAAAGGCGCGTAATTATGTGTCCGCGCGCTTCGCATCAAGCTGCGGGGGCGACAGTAGTCGCCTCCGCAGCTGAAGTGCGTCTGCGCGCGGATCGCACCTCGATTACCGGCGCATGGTTGGAAGGAGATGACCCGGGCGACCGGCTCTTCCTTCGCATCGGTGATCTCACTCTGGAATCGGGTGAAGTACTTCCGAACGTCACGATTGCTTATCAATCATGGGGCACTCTCAATGCTGATCGCTCCAATGCCATTCTGGTCAATCACGCACTGACTGGCTGGTCAGATGTTCCCGGTTGGTGGCCCGAAATGGTAGGCCCAGGGAAACCCTTCGACACCGATAAGTACTTTGTAGTCTGCCCAAATGTCATCGGAGGATGTCAGGGATCATCCGGTCCGGCATCGATTCACCCAGATGGTCACTTCTATGGCTCTCGTTTTCCTGCCGTCACTATTCGCGACATGGTGCAAGCAGAGATTGCTTTCTCTGATGCCATAGGAATCGAGCGATACGTCATTGCCGTCGGACCATCGATGGGTGGAATGCGCGCGTTGGAGTGGGCCATTGCCTATCCAGATCGAGTCGCTGGAATTTGCACGATCGGATCTTCGTCGGTGGCCACCGGGGATCAGATCGGCACGTGGTCGGTAGAAATTCAGGCTATTAAGAAAGACCCACATTTCTATGGCGGAGATTTTTATGACAAAGATTTCAGCCCTACCGTGGGCATGGGAATTGCCCGCCGAATCGCACATCTCACTTATCGATGTGAAAGTGAAATGGATGTGCGCTTTGGGCGAGATTTACAAGACGATAATTCGGGGCGATGGGCTGTTGAGTCTTATCTCGATCATCAGGCCGATAAGTTGCAGCACCGATTCGATGCCAATACGTACATTCGGTTAACCAATGCCATGAGTTCCCACGACATTGGGCGCGGCCGCGGTGGTGTGGAGCGGGCGCTAGCTAGCGCGGAGGTTCCCATCGTGGTCGTCACCATTGACACCGACCGCCTCTTCCCCCCTCGCCTTCAGCAAGAGATTGCTGAGCTCGCACCCACGGCTGAAGCGGCTTTGGTGGTCGCCTCACCCTTTGGCCACGACGGCTTCTTGATCGAGGTGGAGGCGGTAGGAGAGATCATTCGCCATACGCTGGCCAAGGCCAAAGCTCGCCTAGAAGGCCTCTCGCACACCCATTCGTAGGCGTTTGAGCACCAATCGGCGCCGGAACCCCCTGCTCTTCCTGATTTGACCATCATTTCCAGGCCAGATGGCGGTAATTCGGTAATCAGAGGGGTGCCAGACGAATTACAATATGCCCACCCGCATCACCCCGAATGCTTTACAGAAGGAACCTCAGTGCCCACATCTGCTGGAAAGAGCGGCAAGACCGCCGCCAAGAAGTCGCCAGCTCAGGCATCTGCTAAAGCCCCGGCAAAGAAGGCGCCACCAGCAAAGAGTGCTCCTGCGAAAAAGCCAGCACCTGTGAAGAAGGCAGCGCCTGTGAAGAAGGCTGCGCCTGCAAAAGCTGCGCCTGTGAAGAAGGCTGCGCCTGCAAAAGCTGCGCCTGTGAAGAAGGCAGCGCCTGTGAAGAAGACTGTGCCTGCAAAGGCTGCGCCTGTGAAGAAGGCAGCGCCTGCAAAAGCTGTGCCTGCAAAGGCTGCGCCTGTCAAGAAAGCGCTACCAGCTCCTGTGAAGGCCGAAACCAAATCTGCGAAGAGTGGAAAGCCAGCGAAGATTGAATCGCTTCTTGAAGAGAGCATCGAAGTAAAGATTGACGTGGAGCTCGAAGACGATATTGATCTTGAAGAAATTGAATTAGAAGATCTTGAAGCCGTTGTTGCTGAAGCCATCGCCATTGTCGAAGGCGAGTCTCTCACTGACGAAGCAGAGACTCCAGAGAAGCCAGGCGAAGATACTGAAGAGTTCACTCTTTCGGCTTCTGATGAAGAGGATGCGCCTGTACAGCAAGTCGTTTCCGCTGGTGCCACCGCTGATCCGGTGAAGGATTACCTCAAGCAAATCGGTAAAGTCGCACTCCTTAATGCCGAGCAAGAAGTAGAGCTTGCAAAGCGGATCGAGGCTGGTCTCTTTGCGGAAGAAATCCTCAACTCTGGTAAGAAGTTCGGTGATCGTGAAAAGCGGGAGATGGATTGGATCGCTGAAGATGGTCGTCGTGCCAAGAACCACCTCCTCGAAGCGAACCTTCGCCTCGTGGTCTCCCTTGCCAAGCGCTACACCGGACGCGGCATGCTCTTCCTTGATCTCATTCAAGAAGGAAATCTCGGCCTGATCCGTGCAGTAGAGAAGTTCGATTACACCAAGGGCTACAAATTCTCGACGTATGCAACCTGGTGGATCCGCCAAGCAATCACCCGCGCAATGGCAGACCAGGCGCGCACTATTCGTATTCCGGTTCACATGGTCGAAGTCATCAACAAGTTGGCGCGCGTGCAACGACAGATGTTGCAAGACTTAGGTCGCGAACCCACGCCTGAAGAATTAGCCCGCGAATTAGATATGACCCCTGAGAAGGTGGTTGAAGTTCAGAAGTACGGTCGCGAACCCATCTCGCTCCATACGCCGCTTGGCGAAGAGGGCGATAGTGAATTTGGCGATCTCATCGAAGACTCTGAGGCGGTGGTGCCGGCAGACGCAGTGAGCTTTACCCTGCTTCAAGAGCAACTCCACTCGGTACTCAATACCCTTAGCGATCGTGAGGCTGGTGTAGTTCAAATGCGCTTTGGACTCACAGATGGTCAACCCAAGACTCTTGATGAAATCGGCAAGGTTTATGGTGTGACCCGTGAGCGTATTCGACAGATCGAATCAAAGACCATGTCGAAGCTGCGCCACCCATCGCGCTCGCAAGTACTGCGCGATTACCTCGATTAAATAAACTTTGGTTTATCGACGCTAAGAGTATTGGCGGGGATTAGTGAGCGTCTGAATCGACAAGACGGTTCGTCTCATCGTGAATCTCAGCCGCTACCTTATTGAGGCTGCCGCTGTACTCCTTGGCGTGATGACCGCAGAAGAGCAGCTCGCCACCTGAAGGAAGAATCGCACGGACATAGGCCTGCGCTCCACAACGATCGCAACGATCGCTGGCGAGCAAACTACTTACTTCACTCACTGTAGGCCTCCCGTCATCAGAAATTTCTTACTCAGTAACACTATGTGAACATCAAAGCAGGTATTTTTCATTCCCGCAGGGAGAAATAGCCTTTGGCGTGTCAGTAATCACAATTCACTGCCTCTTCTCAGGATTCCTGGCGAAAACTCCCTCCGCGGAAGGCGAATATCCCTGGCGCGGGCTCGTTCTCCCGGTAACCTGCCCTTCGTGCCTCCCGCCTCCAAAAAATCCGCTCCAGCCCCGGCCGCCAAGGCAAGAGCTAAGAGCGCAGGAGCTCAGGAGAGCAAGTCGAGTGAGTACTCAGCGAAGCACCTGAGCGTCCTCGAGGGGCTCGAAGCGGTCCGCAAGCGCCCTGGCATGTATATCGGCTCCACTGATTCCCGGGGTCTCATGCACTGCCTCTGGGAGATCATCGATAACGCAGTCGACGAAGCCCTCGCCGGTCATTGCACGGAAATTATTGTGGCGCTGCTGCCCGATGGATCGGTGGAAGTTTCTGATAATGGTCGTGGCATTCCAGTCGACATTGAACCAAAGACCGGGCTTACTGGCGTCGAAGTTGTGATGACGCGTTTGCATGCGGGCGGCAAATTTGGCGGGGGTTCATACACCGCTTCGGGTGGCCTCCACGGCGTCGGTGCCAGCGTGGTGAACGCATTGAGCGAACGACTCGATGTCGAGGTCGATCGTGATGGGTTGATTCACCAAATGTCCTTCCGTAGGGGTGCGCCCGGATTCTTCGACGGAGAAGGCCCCAAAGCCACCTTCAACAAGAAGAGTGGCCTGCGCAAT
>WLIL01000110.1 GCA_009702245.1 Actinomycetota bacterium | reverse complement strand
CTGCAAGATCACCTCGAGAACGGCGTAACGGTCTACTTCTTTTTTAAACAAGGAAGTGCGATAGCCAAATCCGCAGCTAGCAGCAGCAAGGGTTCGGATCTCCCCCAGTTTGCGATCAAAGACTCGCACACGGGCGACAAGTGAATTGAGTTCACTGCCATAAGCGCCAATATTTTGTATCGGAGCGCCGCCTACAGTGCCTGGAATTCCACTCAAGGTTTCAAGTCCTGCACAACCCTCATCGACGGTGGCTAAGACAAAGTGATCCCAATTCTCCCCTGCACTTACTGTCCAGGTGGCACCGCTGCACGCATCTACTTCATGAGCGATGCCGCGCATGCTTGCCTTGATAACTGGTCGTTCGCACTCGGCATCTGAAAAGAGCAGATTAGAGCCGCCGCCCATCACCAAGGCCTCAGGATATTTTTGCAGGGCATCGATGAATTGAGATTCGCTCTTTGCATCAATAAAGGTAGAGATCTGACCACCTACTCGAAGGGTGGTGAGTGCAGATGCCCGATTACTCATAGTGCGAGCGTAGGCGTTCGTTAGCGACGAGGCGAGAGAATCTCGCTGCGTCCGCGAAACTTCGTCAAGATACGGTCGTAATTCTTCTTTGATTCCCGCTCGCGGATTGCCGGATCAGAATCGTGGTAGCCCCGATGTCGCCGTTGCTCAAGAGGTAGATCGAGCGCGATCAGCCGTCCACCTTGCTCCCTCAATAAGAGGGAGAGCTCAAGATCGGCGTTGCGATACAAGATTGCCTTCGGGTGGGGAGCCTCGGTTGCAAGTAGAGATTCTCGACGTATGGCCATGAAATAACCCAGGAGTACATCAACTTCTCCCGATCCCTTGTCATCGACGCTACGCCAAGCATCTTCTGTGTTGACCAGAGCACCGCGCCAACCAGCGCTGACCACAGTCGAATCAGCGAACGCACTTTCTAGCTGGGGAATTGGATCAGAAGTGAGCAAAGTTGATGGGTCCATGAGGACGACGAATTCCGCGACAAACTTTTCAGCTGCCGTCCGCATTACGAGACCCCAGCCAGGATCGCTCCCGAGGTGAATTTCGTGTACGCGGGGAGATTTTGCAAGTTCGTGTACTCCCACTCCGACTTCGGTATCGCCGGATACGTCAATAAGGACGACTTCAATTGATGGCGAAAATGTGAGTAGAGCGTTCGTAGATTCCTGAATATCTGCTAGCCAACCGTCGACCTTAATGATCGCAAGATAAGGGGCATTTATCTTCACTTCAGGAACTTCTGTAAATGCTTTCCATATTTGGTAGGCGCTGCGCGGATTCAATTCATAGGAACCAGGAATATCTTTGATCTGCCAGCCAAGATCTAAAAGTTGATCTCGTAGTTGATCGGCCAGCGCAAAATCTTTATTCGCCTTGGCTTGCACACGCAAGTCCGCGAGCGCACTTACATCAGCCGGTATCTCACTCATCGCAGGAAACAATGGCTCGGGCCTGTCCAAGTACTTTGACTCCCGCACTGATCGCCTGAATTTCGACCTTCACGGAGTTATTAGAGAGCAGCTCGGTTACAGAACCAGAGAAGATGACCACCGCAGGGGTGTCGGCCGCAACGATAACCGGCTTGGTAAAGCGCACACCAAACTCTTGAAGAGCAGTGATATCGCCCGCCCAGTCTGTAATGAATTTGCCGGCAAGTGCCATCGTGTACATCCCATGCGCAATGAGGTTCGGAAGGCCGACACTGACGGCAAATGCCTCGTCTTGGTGAATCGGATTCTGATCGCCGCTGGCATCGGCATAACGCTTGAGATCTGCGCGCGTGATCTCAAACGTGCGTTCCGGCAATACGCTGCCGACCATGAGTGAAGAGTAAGAAAGTCGGCTCATTTCTCTGGTCCTCTAAAGAAGAGCACTGCCCAGGAACGCACCACAAGTTCTGTCCCACTCATAAGATCGCATCGAGTCGTAATGATGTCGTTGCCGGCCACAGACTTGATAGCTTCAATCACCGTTTCGCAATCGAGTACATCACCGACGTGAATAGCGCGTCGATATTCAAAGCGTTGATCTCCATGCACCACTCGGTTCCAGTCGAGGCCAAGCTCTGGGCTCTTCATCACGCTTTCAGATTCTGCGAGCGCTAATTTGATGGCAAAGGTGGGCGGGGCAATGTCGCCGATGGGTTCTCCGACGGCGCGCAAAAAAGCGTGCACTTCATCGGCAGTAACAGTATGGATCTCAGGAGCGCGATACGCGCGACCTAGGAATTCAGGAGAGAGAGCCATGAGGCTCAGTAATTAGCGAGTCTCGCGGTGAACGGTCGACAATTTGCAGCGTGGGCAGAACTTCTTCAGCTCCATGCGGTCTGGATCATTACGACGGTTCTTCTTGGTGATGTAGTTGCGCTCTTTGCAATCTACGCATGCCATGGTGATCTTTGGCCGAATGTCGGCGCTCTTGCTAGCCATGACGACTCCCCTCAAAACCTTCGAAACCCTCGAAGCCCAGGTGGGCTTCCCGTTAACTCCGTGAACGTGCTTCTTGAACGTGAGAAGGCTACCTGGAGAGGTACCTTTCCGAAAAATCCTGCGTAAGTCGCCAGACTTACCCAGCCCTACCCAGCCCTACCCAGTCGTACTCAGTCGTACTCAGTCGTACTCAGTCGTACTGCAGGCGCCCACTTCTGGGGCCTGCTTTGTAGCGGAGGCCGGACTTGAACCGGCGACACAGCGATTATGAGCCGCTTGCTCTACCAGACTGAGCTACCCCGCCCCAGCTCCGCACGCCTCAGCACGCTCAATGCGCGTTGAAGAGGGAAGAACCAGGGCCCCCTTACGGAATCGAACCGTAGACCTTCTCCTTACCATGGAGACGCTCTACCTACTGAGCTAAGGGGGCTTACTGCCGCCCCCGATCGATGACCGAAGAGGCGCAAGCCAGCCTAGGGTACACGCCGTAGGAAGAGCGCGAAACCCGCGTGCCGTTGCGGCTAGAGCTCCTGCGGGACCCACTCTTCGGCCAGGCGGCGGATAGTGGCCTCGGCCTCTGCCTCCCTTGCCGGATCTGCCCCGGCCACTAAGCCGAGCAAGTACGCGGCGATGGGGGCCGCTGGGCGAACCACTCCGTGGGCGACATCTTTGGTGAGCTCCAAAATGGCCGTTACATCGACTGCGGAGGTGATGCCTAACTCGGCCGCCACCACTTCACTCCAACGCTCTACGTCACTCACTTCGCTACCTCCTACTAAGGATTTCTTCCACTCTGCTGAGATCTTCTCGGGTATCTACATCAATCAACATATCGGGGTTGCTTACTTTTACGGGCCGATATGACAAGTGCGCCAAAACGGATTTCACTGATGCGTTATTTATCGTGGAAAGCTTGGCGATCGCGCCTCGAAGCGCATCGGTATCAAAAAGCGACACTAGGTAGCTCTCGTGGGTTCCATCTGAAGCCACAAGGGCGATATCTGTACTACTCCACGCTGAAAGCAACTCTTCAAAAGCACCCATCACTAACGGAACATCGACCGAAACTACGGCTACATATTTCGTGATGACTAAGGGAAGCGCCGCCGAAATGGCGGATACCGGCCCACTACCTATCGGCTCCTCCTGAATAAATATGAGTCGAGGGTCTTGATGAGGGATCGTCTCTCCCACCACAACCACTGATTGCGCCGAATGCAAAGCTTCGAGGACATGCGTAAAGCAACTTCTGCCGGCGACTTCTAAATGTGCCTTATTAATTCCCCCTAGGCGACGCCCACTTCCGCCAGTGAGCAAGATGGCGGCAAACTCTGACATACGAGAAGTCTAGGGTTACCATCGACCCATGATCATGGAAATTGCTTACATCACCATCTCCCCCGGGCGCGCTGATGAATTCGAAGAAGTTCTCAAGAGCGCGCTAGACATCGTGCGCGGTGCGGACGGCTTTATTGATGTCCATGTACACAGAGGAATTGAGCGCCCGGATGTGGTCATGCTCGCCATCGCATGGGAAACGCTCGAGGCGCACACAGTGGGCTTTAGAGAATCTGATCGGTTTATTCAGTGGAGAGCAGCTATCTCACCCTTCTTTGCCGAACCGCCATCTGTAGAACATTGGATTCTGCGTTAATTTCTTGAGACTAACTACGCCCGCCAGGAGCAACCGTGATCTCAATACTTCCAAAACCTTTCGCTGGAGAAGTTGATTTGTAGGTCCAAGCCCCCGAAATACATTCACTATCTAAATTAACTCTAGTTTCGCCAGAAATACGTGCGAGAAAAACATTTCCTAGGCGACGCTCTATATATAGTGATGCTTGGTCGTTAAATTTCTCCAGATCGCCGGTCAAAAGATCTACCACCTCTTCTGGGCCCAGAAAATCTAACTCTGAGGCGTCAATTTCCTCATCACTGAATGTTCCAACTTGCAGGGTTGGAACCAGATTCTGATGAGTAATTCGATCGATAAGTCGGCCGGTGACACCAAAGATTCGCGGCTGATTCATCGCTTCGATCTGCAAATGTGCACGGAGACGGGCATCCTGCAAACTTGCACTTCTTCGCAGTTGTGAATCTAGATACTCGCCCTCAACAACATTACTAAAGATTCCATTAGTTTCCTTCAGGATATCTTGCCATCTATCTTCATCTCTGACGCGTTGCTCAAGGCGACGTTCCTCAAGAGTAGTGACTCCAGTGAATTGCTTAAGAGCATCTTCTCCCAGCCTGCGGCGGCGCGCATTTGCAACCGAATGCGAAGCAGCCGCTATTCCGTAGATGCCCACTCCGTAGAGAGGTACAGAGATTACTTGAACACACACCGAGGAGAGTTGGGACCCTACGTAGAGCGCGGTGAGAACAAAGAGCGGGAATTGCACCAAGATCGCTCGAAAACCAAAGCGGTAAACGCCGGCCAAGAAAATTGTTCCTGCGATATTGGCAAACCACTGCAAGCTGGGGGCGCTTGAGCAACCTGGAATGCCCTTTGCTGCGGCAAGGAGAAGGCCGCACGCCATCAGCATGGCACCTAAGTTGGTAGAGAAAGTATGCAATTTTGGAACTCGAAGAAGCACTGTCATATAAAGAAATAGAGCACCAGCAATAATTGCAGGTGTACGCCAGTTCGTCTCAGACCAGAGATACACCGGGGTGAGAATGAGCAAGATATATGCAATGCACTGAGATGCCCAGCTCATCGCGTGATCTTGGAACGTATCCTGCTCTTCAAAGGTATTTCGAAGTAATTCAAGTGAACTCGTCTCGATTCCAGTTACCGCAGAGTAGGTAAAAGTAAACGAAATCCGAACCCCCGAATCAGCAAGGTTCTGAGTGGCAGAGGTGCCACCAAGCCGTTGAATAGCAGGATAAATGACCTCGCCCCAGCCTAAGCGGGGTGAGAAAATTTCGGGAATCCCAACGCCGTCATCCTCAAGCCAAATCTCAACTTGATTGCCTTGAGTGACACGCCAGCCAATAGAAATCAATGTGCCTTGTGAATGGCGTACCGAG